>NZ_KB891586.1:300000-506754 GCF_000373485.1 Dasania marina DSM 21967 | reverse complement strand
TTAACAGTACCGCTGGGTCGTAGGCTGATCGGCCGCCTTTATCGTTTTTATATTTGTCGTTGAAGGCAGATAAATCAAGGCGGTTGCTGATGAGATGATGAAGTGTATATTCGAAGGTATTGGGCTGAAGCTGCTCTTCGAAGTTAATAACAACCATGGCTGTTTGGTTGTAATCGTAGGATTTGAAATTTGGCATGTAGACTCTCCGTGTAGATGCCGTATTTTATCAAAAAACACCGAGAATATTAAGTTTTTCTACAGCCTCAACGCCAATACCACGGGTTTCCAAGCTGATTTTGCTCAGGCCCGCTCTATGGGCGTGTACTACGGTGATGGCCACAGTACTCGGGCCTATGCCATGACAGAAAGCCCTGGTACCAATTTTAACCACGGTGCCTTAATAGACACCGGCAGGGATTTAGATGTGGCTGTAGACACCGATGGTTGGTTAGCCGTGCAGGCACAAGATGGCCGTGAGGCGTTTACTCGTGGCGGTTCGTTGCGGTTAAGCCCTACCGGACAATTGCTTACCGGCAATAATTTGCCGGTAATGGGTGACGGCGGCCCTATCTCCATACCGCCTTTTGACAAGCTTACCTTAGGTGCCGACGGCACCATTACCATACAGCCGGAAGGGCAGGCGGCAGGGGTGCTAGCGATAGTCGATAGAATTAAGTTGGTACGCCCAAATTATGAAGATTTACAAAAAGGGCTGGATGGTTTAGTCAGCCGCAAGGACGGTCAAGAAGAGCAACCCGATCCCAGAGTGAGAGTACAGTCCGGGTTTTTGGAAGGTAGTAATGTCGATACCGTCGACGAGTTGACGCAAATTATGGCCATGGCCAGACAATACGAAATTAATATTAAGCTGATGAAAACCGTGGATGAAAATAGCCAGGCGGCCACCAGTTTATTAAAGAGCAGTTAATTATTAATGTTTCATGGTAATGCCTACAAAAAATAGTTAGGCGTTAAACCGTTATAGAGGTGCAGTATGATTCAGGCATTATGGATTAGTAAAACCGGGTTAAGTGCGCAAGATACACGCTTGTCAGCAATTTCAAATAATTTAGCTAACGCGGCGACAGTGGGCTTCAAACGCGACTCTGTGGTATTTGAGGATTTGTTATACCAAATTAGGCGCCAGCCCGGTGCGCAATCATCCGAAAGCACGCAGCTGCCATCCGGTGTGCAAATTGGTACCGGTGTCCGCGTTATAGGTACTACCAAAGAATTTACCAGCGGCAGTGTAGAAATTACTGAACAGCCTTTGGACTTGGCTATAGTCGGCCGCGGTTTTTTTGAGGTGCTGTTACCTGATGGTAGCCCTGGTTATACCCGTAATGGTCAATTTCAAGTTAATGCCAATGGCGACATTGTTAATGCACGCGGCTATCCCTTACAGCCGGGCATTACTATCCCCGATAATGCGCAGAGTGTCACGGTAGGCAGTGATGGCATTGTTGAAGCTACCGTATTTGGTCAGACCGGTGTGCAAGGTTTGGGTACGCTAACCGTGACTAACTTTATTAACCCAGCGGGCTTGCAGGCTATAGGTACCAATTTGTATTTGGAAACCAGCGCTAGTGGTGCACCTACAGCCGGAACCCCTGGTGAAGACGGAATAGGTAGTATCGAGCAAGGCGCTTTAGAAAATTCTAATGTCGATACCGTGGAAGAGCTGGTTAATATGATAACCACGCAGCGTACTTATGAAATGAACTCAAAAGTGATTTCTACGGCCGATCAAATGTTGCAGTTTGTTTCGCAAAACTTATAGCAGCGTTAGTAAATAAGGTGTTAAACATGTTGAGTTATGGTGTAGGTACTAAGGTGGCTGTTTATAGTTTGTTGGCATTAAGCCTAACAGCCTGTATAGCGGCGGACCCTCAGCCCAATGATCCGGCGTATGCGCCAGTGCTGGGAAACAACCAACATGCGCACGTCGTTACTAGCAGTGGCAGCCTTTATCAAGCAGGTTATAGAGGCTCGTTGTTTAGTGATAAGCGTGCTGCCAGAGTAGGTGATGTGTTGACTATATTATTGGATGAGCGCACCTCTTCTTCTAAAAAAAGTGAAACTGAAATTAAAAAAGAAAGTGATATGGCGTTTAATGCTGGCACTTTATTTGGCCGCAATATCACCTATAACGGTGACGAGATTTTGTCAGCTGGCGTCACTCAAGATAGAGAATTTAAAGGTGATGCTGAAAGCGATCAAAGTAATCGTTTACAAGGCAGTATTACCGTCACTGTGTCGGATGTTTTACCCAATGGTTTGTTGGCCGTGCGCGGTGAAAAATGGATGACCTTGACCAATGGTGAGGAATTTATACGGGTTAAGGGCTTGGTACGGCAAGAAGATATAAGCCCTAATAATACCGTGTCATCTACCAAATTAGCCGATGCCCGCATTACCTATAGTGGCACTGGCGATTTTGCTGATGCCAGTAAGCAGGGCTGGGGTAACCGCTTCTTCAATTCTAAATGGTGGCCTTTTTAAATGGCTTTATTTGCCGAGAATTCTCTAATGAGAACAATGATGAACGACAAAAAAATGCTAATCAGTACCGTGTTAATCGTACTTTTAACGGTGACTAATGCTTATGCAGAGCGTATAAAAGATATCACCACACTAGCCGGCGTTAGGGATAATCCCTTGATAGGGTATGGCTTGGTGGTAGGTTTGGATGGCACTGGTGATAAAACGACACAGGCGCCATTTACTGCGCAGTCGTTCAGATCTATGTTGAATAAATTAGGCGTCGCCATTCCTGAGGGTAGTAATTTTCAGCTGAAAAATGTGGCGGCAGTAACCATACATGGCAATCTGCCAGCCTTTGCTAAGCCAGGTCAAAAAATGGATATAACAGTAGCTTCTATAGCTAATTCAAAAAGTTTGCGGGGGGGTAGTTTGTTGATGGCACCGCTAAAAGGTGTCGATGGCAATATTTATGCCATAGCGCAAGGCGAGTTAGTGGTAGGTGGTTTTGGTACGGAAGGCAGGGACGGTTCAAAAGTGACTATCAATATCCCCAGTTCCGGCCGTATTCCAAATGGCGCTATTGTAGAGCGAGCAGTGAGCAATGCCTTTACCAGTAGTGACCATTTGATTTTTAATTTGAACCGTGCTGATTTTACCACTGCGCGCCGCATAGCTGAAAATATTAACGAGATGTTAGGCCCCGATATTGCCCGAGCAATGGACGCCTCCTCGGTGCGTGTGACTGCGCCTATGGATATGGATCAACGAGTATCCTATATGTCATTACTGGAGAATATTACTGTTAACCCGGGTGAGGCGCCTGCTAGAGTCGTTATTAACTCTCGCACCGGCACCATAGTGGTAGGCAAGCACGTGACAGTGGCTGCCAGTGCTGTGACTCACGGTAGCTTAACGGTAACCGTTACAGAAAGTAATGAGGTTAGCCAGCCTAACGCGTTTGGTGAGGGGCAAACCGTAGTGGTGCCTGAAACTGAAGAAGTTACGGTAACTCAGGAAAACAACAAAATGTTTGAGCTGAGAGGCTCAACTACTTTGGATGAGATTGTACGTGCGGTTAATGAGGTAGGTGCCGCCCCCGGTGATTTAATGGCTATCTTAGAGGCGCTAAAACAAGCAGGCGCCCTAGAAGCTGATTTAATTGTAATTTAAGAGGCAGTCATAATGCAGTCTTCGGTTTTACAACGCAGTGCCAGTAGCGACGCTTATACCGACCTCAATAGTCTTAATAATATACGCAGCTTGGGCCGTACGGATAAAAACGCCGCGTTAGAAGAGGTTGCTAAACAATTTGAGTCTATGTTGGTACGCATGATGATGAAAAGCATGCGTGATGCCAATGAAGTCTTTGCCGAGGGTAATATGTTATCCAGCGCCAGCACCGCTATGTACCAGCAGATGTACGACGACCAACTCGCGGTTTCCTTAAGCAAGGGCGGCGGTATGGGTATAGGCGATATCATGGTCAAACAATTACAACAGCGTTTTGGCACTGAGCAGGCAGCGGCAACAGCCACTGAACCCAAACTCTTTACTAGGCCAGAGAAGGCAATATCCGTGGCCCCAGTTCGTCTCTCGCAAAACACTACAGTTGTAGAGCCTGCTGTGGTGGCCAGTGCAAAAGTCAGTGAAAAATCAGTATTGGACTTTGATGGCAGTGCTGTTGATTTTGTCAGCAAACTCTATGCTATGGCAAAAACAGCCGCAGAAAAACTGGCAATAGAACCTAAAGATTTATTGGCGCAGGCGGCCTTGGAAACAGGTTGGGGTAAAAAGATCACCCAAGACAGTCAAGGCACAAGCTCGTTTAATTTGTTTAATATTAAAGCGAGTGCAGACTGGCAGGGGGAAGCGGTAAGCGTTTCCACGTTAGAGTTTCGCAATAACATACCGGTACAGCAGCAAGCTAATTTCAGATCCTATGACAACATCCAGCAAAGCTTTGATGACTATGTCAATTTTATTATGGGGCGCGGCCGCTATGACAAAGCGCTAGAAGCTGAAGATGGTGGGCAGTATATACAAGAATTGGCAAAGGCCGGTTATGCTACCGACCCCCAGTATGCTGAAAAAATTATCCGTATAGCGAATAGTGATGTAATGAAAAACGCTATTGCTAGTGTAGAGGTTAAATAGTCATGTCGTTATTAAGCATAGGCGTTAGTGGCTTAAGCACTAACCAAACAGCCTTACAGGTTACGGGTAATAATATTGCCAACGCCGATGTGGAAGGCTACAGCCGTCAACGCGCAGAAATATCAACACGACCAGAGTTTTTTGAGGGTGTGGGGTTTATTGGCTCTGGTGCTGGTGTTACCGACATCTCGAGAATTGTGGAAGGTTTTTTAATTTCCCAATTACAGTCGGATACCGCCGCTTTTAATAATTTATCTGCCTATGTTAGTAGCATAGAAGAAATGGATACTTTATTGGCGGATGGCTTTAGTGGCTTAAGTCCTGCCTTAGATAGTGTGTTCTCTGATATAGAGGCCGGCGCACAAGATCCCACCTCCATGCCATCTAGGCAATTGGTGTTAAGTGATATGGAGGGTCTAGTAGAGCGTTTTAATACCTTATATCAGCGATTACAGCGCCAACAAGATAGTATTAATCAGCAGGTTAAAGCCTTTAGCTCCCAAGTAAGTTCTTTATCCGAAGGTATCGCGAATTTAAACGTCTCAATAACGGAAGAAATGGCCAGAGGTAAGGGACAGCCTAATCAATTGTTAGATGAGCGCGATCGTTTAATTACGCAATTGTCAGAGCTGGTAACTGTGCGAACGGCAACCGAAGATAATGGTGCTGTTTCCGTATTTGTGGGTAGCGGTCAAGCATTGGTGTTGGGCGGTAATTACAATGAATTAGTGACTAGCAATAGCACTAAAAACCCCGGTCAGTTAGAAATCAATATCAGTGGTCTAGGCGGAACCCAGCAAATCACCAGTTTAATCAATGGTGGTAAATTGGGAGGCTTGGTCAGCTATCAAAAAGATACATTGCCGGGTATTTATAACTCGCTGGGGCGTATTTCCTTAGGCATTGCCGATTCGATGAATCAGCAGAATAAATTAGGTATAGATTTAGAAGGTAATTTTGGCGCAGATATATTTACCGATATTAATACCAGCGCGCTAACTCAAAGCCGTGTTATTGCAGATACCGCAAATACTGGGTCAGCGGCATTAGCGCTGTCTATTAGTGATATCAATCAATTGACTACCAGCGATTATTTTATTGATTTCAGTGGTACCGGTTCTACCTATCAAATAGTGCGCGAGTCTGATAAGGCGGTAGTGAGTTCGGGTGTTATAGGCGCCTTTCCCGCTACCATTAATGTTGATGGTTTTGATCTTGCTATCGCCACTAGCCCTAATGCCGGTGATAAATATTATTTAAACCCAACCAAAACAGCCGCGCAGGATATCGCTTTAGAAATTACTAGGCCGCAAGAGTTTGCCTATGCCTCACCGATAGTGACGGGTGCTAGTTTAGGTAATACCGGTACAGGGCTAATATCAGGTGGTACGGTATTGTCGGTAACCGGTGCAGCTATGGCTGATATTACCACGCCAGTGACTTTTGTGTTCACCTCAGCCACTAGCTATAACGTCATTAATAGCGCTAGCAAAGCGGTTATTAGCAGTGGTAATGCCTTTGTGCCCAATACGGTTAATACTTATACCTCGCCAAATGCTGCTTATAGTGTCGAGTTAAAGGGTGCGCCAGCACTGGGTGATGAGTTTACCGTAGACTATAATGTTAACGGCGTGTCCGATAATAGAAATGGCGTTGCCTTAGGTGGCTTGCGCTTAGCCAGTGGTTTAGATAACGGCACCTTGAATTTTGAAGATGCCTACGGCCGTTTGTTAGAAGAGCTGGGCGCAAAAACAGCGCAGCTGAGAATTAGCCGTGATGCCTCCGAGTCGCTGTTAATGCAGTCGCAAAAAAGTCGCGATGGTGTTTCTGGCGTTAACCTCGATGAAGAGGCTGCCAACTTAATTAAGTTTGAACAAGCTTACAATGCATCGGCACGTATAATTACTGTAGCGCAGCAAATATTTGATACGCTGCTAGCCGCCTTTCGATAGCCGAGGAGTCATATTATGAGGCTTTCATTTTTACAAGGTTTTACCCAAAGCTTAAACAGTATGCTACGCATACAGGAACAGAGCTTTAATACCCAAAATCAGATATCTACTGGTAAGCGTATTTCTACGCCCGCTGATGACCCCGTAGGTGCAGCCAGGATGATACAGCTGGATCAAGAGCAATCGCAGTTAGAGCAGTTTAAAAAGAACATTAATTTCGCTGAAAGTCGCTTAGAGATAGAAGAAGTGCGGCTATCTAGTGTTAATGATTTATTGGTAAGGGTGAAAGAGCTAACGTTACAAGCGGCTAATGGCACCAATGCCTTTCCGCAGCGTCAGGCACTCGCGGCCGAAATAAAAACGCGTATGGAAGAATTGGTTTCTATCGCCAACAGTCAGGATGCTAACGGAGAATATATTTTTTCTGGCTTTCAGGGGGGGACTATTCCCTTTGTGCAGGACTCTGCGGGTGAATATGTTTATCAGGGTGACGAAGGGCAGCGTCAAATCACTGTGGCTAATGGGACAAAAGTACCTATTAGCGATAGTGGCTACCGTATTTTTGAAAATATAAATTCGTCCCAGAATACCTTCTTTACGGATACTAATAGCGCTGCTGCGGTAGTGTCATCTCAGCGGGTCGTTAATCAAACTACTTATGATGCAAGTTATCCGTTAGATTATGAAATCACCTTTACCGGGCCTGCAACGTTTGATGTTAATGATGAAAATGGTGTGCCTCTATTAGTGGGGCAGGCGTATACGTCAGGGGCGCCCATAACATTCAATGGCGTAGAGATTACTATTTCAGGCACTCCGGCTGCAGGTGATGATTTTTATATAGAATCTTCAGGTAAGCAAAGCATGATTGCCACCTTGGCTAAGCTGGCTGAGGGGTTAAATACTTTAACGGATTCTACCGCCGATAAAATAGCGCTGGATCAGTTGGTTAGCGATTCATTAATAAATATTAAAAACTCTGAAGATAGTGTTGCGCAAGTGTTGGCGGAGGTTGGCGCACGCTTAAATACCGTTGAAAGTGTGCGTAACTTGCATGAAGGTATAGGGATTTTGAATGAGGGGTTATTGTCCGAAATAAGAGATCTAGATTATGCGGAAGCTATTAGTCGCTTGAGTCAAGAAACGTTTGTTCTAGAGGCGGCGCAGAAAACTTTTAGTCGAGTTAACTCTTTATCGTTATTTAATTTTTTATAGTGATGAGTGTATAAGTGTTAAGCTTTTTTTTACGGCATATTTCCTTAATTTTTCTATATCATTGTCTGTTTTAAGGTGGTCGTTTAATAAAGATCGGTAAAAATATGATGTTGCAGGGCTGACGGGGTGAGTCTGGAAGTGTTTGTTGATAATCTCGTTTCTTGATCGGTATATTTTTAGTGTTTCCTTCCACTCTTGTTTTTGTGCTGAATCGAGCAGCAGGGCTTCTATCTTTTTTATATCCTTCCAGCTGTCGTGTATGTCGCTGCTAACTGAGGCGTTTTTGCTACTGCTGGCTGATAGTGACATTAAGATAACTCTATCTTGAGTGGCGATCTGAAACAACAATACTTATGTACTTTTGTTTTTCAGAGTAGATGAAGTTCAGATTTCTTTGTATGTTTTGTATATGCCTGTTCAAAGAAAATATTTCGTCTTTTTTATCTATTTTTGCATTAAGGGCAGCGCTATCTATCAACACATTTCTGTTTGATAACTGTGTTGTTTTTGAGCTTTGCTTTGGGGGATTGCTGTTCATGGGGTCTACTCTCTCTAGATGGTAGCGTTGCTATCTAGATATCAATACGTTGGCTAAATAATATATCGGCCGTTAGGGTATTTTCTTTAATGGAGTAGGTGGTGAATCGTGTTTAAACACTATCGATGTCGTGGTAAGTTTTTGTGGCGGCACGGCTTTTTTTGATTTTTTTAAGTTGCTCTATCAGAGAGGTTTTTATTGCCGTGCTGGCATCAATCAAACTCTGATTGTTGTTTTCAAATCGTTCTATTTCTATTTTTAGTTGATTGTCAGCTGTCTGACTTAGTTCGTCTATATGAAGGCTTTGCATGGTTGCAAGGCGCTTGTCGGCTGTTTTTTGTGCTTTTTCTGAATCACCTTCAGCTAAGGCTTTAAAAATATTGTCGCCCAGTTTGTTAATGGTTTGTAGTTTTTTGAGTGTATTCATATTACTTATGATGAGGATCTAGTGAAGCCCGGTAGGTTGGCTAGTTGCTGGGTTAAAAAGCTCCCTGTAGAGTTCAAAGAGGCAACCAAACCATCCATTGCGATAAACTGAGCGGTTAGACGCGCTTCAAGTTTGCCTATGCGGTATTCCAACTTATCCCTAGACTCGCCAATTAGCGATAGGCGAGTATTTAGCGAATCGCGTTTGGTATCAAGCAAGCCTGCAAACTTGGTATATTCTTCTAGTACGGTATCTAATCTAGCAGTTATGCCATCTGTGGCGGTGAATACAGTAGAGACCGAAGCAAAATTTGCATTTAAAGCCGTTTTTAAATCATCCTGGTCCAGTTCTAATAAGCCGACATTATTTGTGGTAATACCTATGGCCGATAAAGAATTATAGCTGGATGTTGATGAGGCTACGCTATTGGAAACTATGCTGGTAATTTGTGATTTTATGCTGCGGATGGTGGAGTCACTAAAGAGTGGCCCAGGGTTACCGTCGTTATAAGAGCTTACCGTATTAAATGTGCTTTGTAGTTTGTTATAGGCATCAACAAAACCCTGTACATTTTCAACAATACCCGTTTGATCTGGGGTCGTAGATATGGTGGTGGTGCCAACGGCTTTGGCGGTAATTTCTATGCCGCTAATAGCCCCTGAAATAGTATTGGATGCACTGGTAAATTGATTGCTGGGGTCATCTATTTGGATAACAGCGTCATCAGCGGCTTTAATTTGGGTTAAATTGGCTGAGTCTAAGGCGCTAAGACTGGGGTCGGCGGTAAGCGTTAGCGCATTACTGGTGCCGGTGTCGTTGGCGGTGATTTGTAATTTACTTAGGGTGCCACCGACGCCGTCGTCTATATTGATAATTGTGGCGGTAACGCCAAAGTTATCTGCAGCATTATTTATCGCGTCGCGCACTTGGTTTAACGTGTTATCTCCGCCACCAGCAAAGCTTAGTGCAAAGCTGTCACCGTCGGCATTGGCGAGAGTTAGATTGCCTGTGCCTACTTCGGTGGTGTCTGAGTCGGCAAAACCGGCAGTGCTGAGCTTGTGTGCTGCGGCCAGTTTGATGACGGTAATATCAAAACTGCCTGCTTTGGCAAAGCTATTAGAGGTAAAGCTTGCTGTATTTTCGTTGCTAGAGTTATTGGCGTAAATAACAAAATCATCGGGATCAGTAAGTTTAGCCAGGCTGTCTTGGAAAGTGGCGATGTCACTTTTTAAAGTGCCTACCGCGGATATTTGGCTATTTAGCTCACTTTCTCTTGCGTCTAATAATGATTCTGGGCCTAGTTTTTCTGCTTCGACAAGTTGTGAAACCAAGCTGAGTATATCTATACCTGAACCGACACCTGAGGCGCTGATAGAAGCCATGGACTAACCTCACAAGAGTAATAAAACGTTAAGCTGGGATATTAAGCGAAATAGATCATGGTAGCGATTTTACCCGCTTAATATGCCAGTGACTACGACTAAGCTTTGATGTCGTCAAATAAAAGGCTATTGACTTCTTTGAGACGATGATAAATGTTGAGCATTTCCTCGGAGGGGATTTGCCTAATAGTTTCATCGGTAGATTGATCAATAACTTTAATGATAAATCCACCACGATCTTCATCAATACTGAAGTTTAGGCCTTTTTGAATCTGCTCTACGGCTAAATTCATTTTTTTAAGAACTTCTTCAACTTGAGCTTTGTCTTGGGGGTTGATAACCCCATTAACCGCTCTGTACTCTTCATTTTTTGCTACAGAAGAGCTGTTAGCGTTTGCAACGGCAACAGAGCCCTCTTTTACCACGTTGGGTGGTGAAGAAGGCTCCGAGGAAGTACTTACTTGAATGCTGCCTGAGAGCCTGTCTGACAAATTAGATATACTGGTTGTCATAATGCTGCTCACCTTATTTTTATCGGGTCCGGTGTTATCCTACACCAGACCAGAAGGTTTTACCCTATTGTAGTAGCGACAATACGCCCTGGGGTATAGCGTTAGCCTGAGACAGCACTGAGGTACCAGCTTGTTGCAGGATTTGCGCGCGTGTCAAGTTAGCTGTTTCTACGGCAAAGTCGGCATCACGTATACGTGAGCGAGCTGCTGAAGCGTTTTCTATAATACTACGACCATTAGAGATAGTAGATTCTAGACGGTTTTGTATCGCACCTAAGTTACCACGCTTGGTATCTATGGCGGTAATTGCCGTAGTTAATGTACCAAGTGCCGCACTGGCGCCAGCTGCTGTAGCGATGGTGCCGCCATTGGCAGTTACGGTGCCTATGGTAAAGCTAATGGTTTCGCCTGCTTTATCACCTACCTGTAAGGCAGTTGCTGTAGCGGTGAATACATCGGTGTTACCAAAGCGTGTTTGCCCAGCTATACGAGTGACTTCGCTGTTAAGCGCAGTGTACTCAGCATTTAGAGCGGTTCTTTCGCTGGTGCTGTTGGTGCCGTTAGCAGATTGTACCGCTAGCTCACGCATGCGCTGGTAAATATTACCTACTTCGTCTAACGCGCCCTCAGCTATCTGCGCAAACGATATACCATCACTGGCATTACGTGTAGCAACAGTCATACCGCGGATTTGTGAGGTTAATTGGTTTGAGATTTGCAGGCCTGCCGCATCATCTTTTGCGCTGTTAATACGCAATCCAGAAGATAGACGCTGCAACGAGGTTGCTAAGCTGTTACCACTTTTGTTCAGGTTACGTTGCGCGTTAAGAGACGCAAGGTTGGTTGATACGACTTGTGCCATGATGGTCACTCCTAATATGCTTGTCTTTTATCACCCGAAGGTGAAACTTTCTCTCTCGTACGCATATCTTATCGGCCGTATTGAGGCTTGCTTTAGACTTTATTTGGGTTTTTCTTGCTGGAGGGTGAATAAAAGCTTTTAACTTATTGTTTTTTATCGTTTTTATTTTTTCAAGAAAGAGAGGGAGTTGCGCTTTTCGGAAGCTTTATCTGCATCTATAAAGAGAGGCTATATAGAAGGCTATAAAGGGAGGTAAAAAGATAAAAGCCGAGCTGGCGTGATTGCCAGCTCGGCTTTATAGGTATGCGTTGTCAACTCTCTACGTGACTACGCCACTATTGTAGTAGTGAAAGCACCCCTTGAGGTATCTGATTGGCCTGGGTGAGCATTGCGGTTCCTGCCTGTTGCAGTATCTGTGCTCGAGTTAAGTTGGCGGTTTCAACAGCAAAGTCGGCATCACGAATACGTGAGCGTGCAGCGGAGGCATTTTCTATAATGCTTCTGCTGTTTGCAATCGTCGATTCTAGGCGGTTTTGAATGGCGCCTAAGGTGCCTCGCTTAGCATCTATACCTGTTATGGAGGTTGTTAATGTGCCTAAGGCTGCGCTGGCGCCAGCGGCAGTAGCTATGGCGCCACCGTTGGCGGTGACAGTGCCTATAGTAAAGCTAATAGTCTCGCCTGCTTTGTCACCCACTTGTAGTGCTGTAGCTGTGCCAGTAAATACAGTGGTGTTGCCAAAGCGGGTTTGGGCGGCGATGCGAGTGACTTCTGCATTGAGTGAAGTATATTCGGAGTTTAATGCGGTTCTTTCGCTGGTGCTGTTGGTGCCGTTGGCAGATTGCACTGCAAGTTCACGCATGCGCTGGTAAATGTTACCAATTTCGTCTAATGCGCCTTCAGCGATTTGTGCATACGAGATGCCGTCGCTAGCGTTGCGCGCCGCTACAGTAGTGCCGCGGATTTGCGATGTTAGCTGGTTGGAAATTTGTAAACCTGCGGCATCGTCTTTAGCGCTGTTAATACGGAGGCCAGAAGACAAGCGCTGCAGTGATGTTGCTAGGCTGCTGCCGCTTTTTGAAAGATTACGCTGCGCATTAATCGATGCGAGGTTTGTTGCTACGACCTGTGACATGACGGTCACTCCTAAAATAAATTTACTTTATGTCCTCAGGCTACTCTAAGGCTTGAGGTGTGTTTCCGGCTCGAAATAGTTAACGGCAGGAGTGAAAATGGCTTTAGGTAAATTGTGTGAAAAAATAGTTTTAAAGCAATTTAATCAATTAAGCTATTGATTTATATATAGTTATTTTTTAATTAAAAACTATATTTTTCTATCTTTACCGTTATTTTGAAAAAAATAATGTGTGCGGTAATAATTTTTTTCGTTTTTAGTTAATGAATATAAAGTAATAGCCGCTATAGTTAGTGGGGATGAATTAGTCCTTTTGTTTTACGTGAATTATTTAGGATGTTTTGCACATGTCTTTACAAAAAGCGCTTAATCAATATCAGCAGATTAATGCACATGAGGCAATAAGTGGGGCCTCACCTCATCGCCTAATTCAAATGTTGATGGAAGGTGTTGTAGAACGTATAGCTGTCGCCAAGGGTGCCATGCAGCGTGGCGATATTGCCCAGAAAGGCTTATCTATAGGTAAGGCTATTTCTATAGTGGGTGGCTTGAGTGATAGCTTAAATTTAGAGGTAGATAGTGACATTCCTGCTAACTTAGATAGCCTCTATGGTTATGTGGTGGAATGCCTAATGACTGCCAATGCGAAAAATGATGAAGCTAAGCTAGATGAGGCGCTGGCTATAATTAAGACGATTAAATCTGGTTGGGATGAAATAGCTGCAGAAGCGGTTTAGCGTCAGTATCTTTACCCCCGTTATATGCGTGGGTGCTTTATCTGCTGGGTAGTTGATCGCTTTTTTATGTTTTGCTGCTTAATTACCCAGTCAATTTTTCTCGAATTTCCCTCTATATAAATACCGCTGGCACAGTTTCTGCATTGCTGATATAAATGATGCCAAATAATTGGCGTGATATTACTATTGGGGATGGCGGTGTTTAATAAAAAGATTATCTTAATCACGGGAGGTACAGGGTCATTTGGCAAAAAGTGTGTCGAGACTTTGCTATCCCGTTACCAGCCCCGAAAAGTCATAATATTCTCCCGCGATGAACTAAAGCAGTTTGACATGCAGCAGGTGTTTAATGCGCCTTGCATGCGTTATTTTATCGGCGATGTGAGGGATAAGAGTCGCTTAATGCAGGCTTGTAATGGCGTCGACTATATTATTCATGCGGCGGCACTCAAACAGGTGCCTGCTGCTGAATATAACCCCATGGAATGCATTAAAACCAACATCAATGGTGCTGAAAATGTGATTGATGCGGCTATTGCTAATAAAGTGCAAAAAGTCATTGCGCTATCTACGGACAAAGCGGCCAACCCAGTAAACCTCTACGGCGCCACTAAATTGTGCTCTGATAAGTTATTCGTGGCTGCCAACAATATGGTCGGTGCCGACTGCCCGCGGTTTTCGGTAGTGCGTTATGGAAATGTCGTGGGTTCTAGAGGTTCGGTAGTACCTTTTTTTAAAGGCTTGCTGAAGGGGGGTGAGCAAACCCTACCGATTACAGATGCTAATATGACACGCTTTTGGATCACTCTGCAGCAAGGTGTTGATTTTGTGTTCAAGAGCTTTGAGCGCATGTACGGCGGTGAGATTTTTGTACCTAAAATCCCCTCGGTTAAAATTACGGATGTTGCCGAAGCCGTGGCGCCATCGCTACAGCATGAAATCGTAGGAGTGAGACCAGGTGAAAAAATGCATGAAAAAATGGTGCCTAGGGACGATAGCTACCGCACCATAGAATTTGATGACCACTATGTTATTACTCCCAGTATAAAGTTTTCCGATGGTGATGTGGATTACTGCAGAAACGTCTGTGGTGAGCGGGGTAACTATGCGGAGCCTGGGTTCTGCTATGACTCCGGATCCAACCCCGACTTTTTATCCGTAGAGGATATTAGAACACTGCACGATGGTGTTGGCCTATGATGCCATACAGCCGTCAACAAGTGGCTGACGAGGATATAAGTGCGGTTGTTGATGTATTGAAGTCTGATTTTCTTACCCAAGGGCCTATGGTAAGCGAGTTTGAACGGGGGGTGGCACAATACTGCGGCGTTGAGCATGCGGTTGCCACGTGTAATGCTACCGCGGCATTACACCTAGCCTGCTTGGCCTTAGGTGTGGCGCAGGGTGATGTTGTCTGGGTGGCCGCAACCAGTTTTGTGGCGTCGGCAAACTGCGCCTTATACTGCGGTGCCGATATCGATTTTGTGGATATTGATAGCCGTACTGGCTTGATATCAGTAGCTGCGCTGGCGGAGAAACTCGCCAGCTATCAACAACAGGGCAAGTCTCTGCCCAAGGTTTTGATTGTAGTGCACATCGCAGGTCAGAGTTGCGATATGCAGGCACTGGCAGCGTTATGTGGGCCATTAGATATTGCCATTATTGAAGATGCTAGCCATGCGCTGGGTGGTACCTACCAGCAACAAACTATCGGCTGCTGCCAATATAGTGCTTGTAGCGTGTTTAGTTTTCACCCGGTAAAACCTATTACCAGCGGCGAAGGCGGTATGTTAGTTAGCCAGAATGGGCAGTTGGTTGAAAAAGCGCGGTTACTGGCATCTCACGGGATTGTTAAAGACGCGGAGCATTGCCTGGCAGATAAGCCGGGCGAGTGGTATTACGAACAGCAGCAGTTGGGCTTTAATTATCGTTTAAGTGATATACACGCGGCATTGGGTGTTTCCCAGCTTAAGCGTTTAGATACTTTTATCAGCCGCAAGCAAGCTTTGGTGCAACAGTATAACGCTGCTTTTCAGCACTCGGCCATTCAGCCTTTGCTGGTGCAGGAGGATTGCTCCTCGGCTTGGCATCTTTATATAGTGCAGTTTACCGATATCAGTACACGTAATCGTTGTTTTGACGCACTAAGGGCTGCAGGCTTTGGTGTTAACCTGCATTATCTTCCCATCCCCGGCCATCCCTATTATCAAAACTTGGGTTTCAGCCCTGATGATTATCCCAATGCCAGTCATTATGCTGAAGCGTCGCTATCACTGCCGCTTTTCCCCGACCTGGATGCCGTCGATGTGGCGAAGGTAGTCGCTATTTGCCTGCAGTGTGACTCGTCATGAGTTGCTTATTTATTGCTGAAGTTTCCAGCAATCATCACAAAGACTTAGCGCGCTGCTTGGAGTTTGTGGATGTGGCAGCGGCCTCGGGCTGCGCTGCGGTTAAATTTCAATTATTCAAAATTGATCAGCTGTTTTCACCGGAAGTGTTGGCCGGTAGTGAGCAGCATAGGCGCCGTAAAGAATGGGAACTGCCCTTAGGCTATTTAGCGCCTATAGCGCAGCGTTGTCGCGAGCAGCAAATACAGTTTTCCTGTACGCCTTTTTATTTAGATGCGGTTAAAGCATTAGAGCCCTTTGTCGACTTTTATAAAATAGCGTCTTATGAATTGTTATGGGATGACTTATTAATAGCCTGTGCCAAAACTAACAAACCCGTGATTTTATCTGTGGGTATGGCCACCATAGAAGAAATTGACCATGCCGTAGCCGTGTTGCAGCAGGCAGGTTGCCAGCAGTTAACCCTGTTGCATTGTGTGTCGGCTTACCCTACGCCGATTGACGAGTGCAATTTAGCGGTTATAGAAACATTAAGGCAGCGTTATCACTGCGCGGTGGGATGGTCAGATCACAGCCGTCAGCCAGCGGTGTTACATAGAGCTGTCCAGCAATGGCGGGCTGAAGTTATAGAGTTTCATATAGATTTAGATGGCCAAGGTGAGGAATACCAAGCCGGCCATTGTTGGTTGCCCGAGCAAATTAGTGCAGTCACCAGCGTTTATCAGCCGGCACCGCCTATGGATGGCAACGGCATAAAAACAGTAGCGGCCTCTGAATTGCCTGATAGGGATTGGCGTGCTGACCCGCGAGATGGTTTGCGGCCATTACTAGCAAAAAGAAAAAATTGGAATACGAGTGGTTTATGACTATCGAACAGCTAGCAATAAACCAGCACTGGACATCGCCATCAGGTTGTAAACATAGTGGTCAAGTGTCGTGGCAGCGGGGCGAACAGAGTGTTATTGCCTGTGAAAGTTGTGGCTATAAACATTTAATACCCTTACCCGATACCCTGCATTTACAGCAATTTTATGAACAGCAATTTTATCAGCAAGAGCGGCCTGATTATTTACAAGCTTCGCAAGATGATCAGCAGTGGTTGCAGCTCAGTTTTAGCACTAGGTTGGATAAAGTTGCAGGTTTTTTGCTCGCAGGGATGACACCACGAGTATTAGACATAGGCTGTGGCCCGGGAAGCTTTCTTGATGCGGCGGTAGCGCGCGGTTGGGAGGCGGTTGGGGTGGAGCCTTCACCGGTAGCGGTAGAATTTGGTGTAGAAAAAGGCCTGGATATACGCCAAGGCTTTTTTTCAGAAGCCATGTTAGCCGAACTGGGTGTTTTTGATATGGTGCACATGAGTGAGGTGCTAGAGCATATACCCAACCCGGCTGAAGTGTTGGCTGCTGCAGTTAAGTGTCTCAAGCCCGGCGGCCTGTTAACGGTTTCGGTACCTAATGACTTTAACGATTTTCAACAGGCCTTGGTTAATAGCCATGCGCAGTCAGAGTGGTGGGTAGTTCCTGACCATCATCTTAATTATTTTTCCTTCGATAGCCTAGAGTTGCTATTACAGCGTAGCGGCTTAAATTTAGTGTCTCGTTCTACCAATTTCCCCATGGAAATGTTTTTGTTAATGGGCCAGGACTACACTCAAAATCCCGTGCTAGGCAAGCAGTTGCACAATTGGCGTAAAAACTTTGATTTGCAGCTGCATGGTTATGGCCAAGATCAAGCTTTAGAGCGTTTTTACGAAGCTATGGCGGCGGCGGGCTATGGCCGTCTTGCTATAGTCTATGCGCAAAAGCCTGATAATAAATAAAGAGAAAGCTAATGACCGATATTAATGTAATTGTGCAAGCCAGCTCTACCTCCTGGCATGGCGGTGCAGATTTATGTATGAATCATTTAAATGGCCAGCCTGTGGTTAAAACCACCATAGAAAAATTTCTTAATCATTCACCAGCGGTATCTGTCACTATAGCTGCACCAGAATTTGATAAGGGTGTGGATTTTTGCGCGTTAATAGATAGTCGTTTAGCAACGCGTTGCCATGTTTTTAAAGGCGATGCAGCTAGCCCATTAAAACGCATTGTTGATGCAACAGCGTCGTTAGCGGATAGCGATTATATTATTAGGGTAGATGGTTTGCATTTCCCCGTATTGGTGGGCGCGGTTGTCGCTATGCTTGAACAGGCAAAATTGGAACAACTAGATTGCATAAAATTTCCCGACGATTACCCCGTGCAATTTTCCGCCGACGTGTATCGCATAGGCGCTTTACGTCAGTTATTGGCAGGTGATATTGATGCTGTTTTTCATGTGCACCCTAAATATGCTTTATTTGCCGATACGGTAAGCTATCGCTGCGCTTTTTATCAGCCGCCGGTGTTGTCTGATGGTTTTTTAACCCAGGTTAGAAAACAGGCTGAAACGGTTTATATAGAACCACGTATGGAAGTCAGTGATAAAAAAATTAGCGCGGGTGATCAACTGAGTTTTCATTACGAACTGGCTTTGCAGTATTTACCGCAAGCAGGGCAGGTTTTGGATATAGCCTGCGGTGGCGGTTATGGCAGTCGTATGATGGCCAGTGATAAAAGATCGGTAACCGGTGGCGACATAGAGTCGGAAGTAATTGCCGAGGCCAAACAGCAGTCAAAAGAGTATGCGCAAGTCAGCTTTTGTGTGACGGACGTTACTGCTATGCAATTCGGCGATGCGAGTTTTGATGCTGTGGTCAGTATGGAAACCATAGAGCACGTTGATGATGCAGCCTATTTGTCAGAAATTTCACGGGTGTTAAAAAGCGGTGGAGTGTTTATTTTATCAACGCCGCAAAATTCCTTAGGGCATATACCGGTTAATGCCGTGCACTTAAAAGAGTATACCCGCCAAGAGTTGCAAGGCTTATGCCAGCCGTATTTTGAGGTGGAAGAAGTGATAGGCCTAAAGCAGGGCCGGGTCATTATTGCTAATAGCCCCGCGGGCGGTAATATGATGATGGTTTGTCGTAAACGATAAACACATAGAACATAAATTATTAATTAACTAAGGGCATGTGTATGTCATTAATATCTATAGCGCAAGATATCAGGCGCTTAGCTGTTACTGCAGTGTATGAGGCGCGCTCGGGGCATCCCGGCGGCTCACTTTCTATAGCCGATATATTGGCTGTTTTATATTTTGATGAAATGAATATAGACCCTACCCGGCCGAACTGGGCGGATAGAGATCGTTTTGTTTTGTCCAAGGGTCATGCTTGCCCCGCTTTATATGCGGCGCTGGCTATTAAAGGTTATTTCCCCGAGCAAGAAGCCCTGCAATTACGTAAGTTAAATAGTCGCATGGAGGGGCACCCCGATGTGCGTATACCGGGCATAGATGCACCTTCAGGCTCCTTAGGTATGGGCTTAAGTCAAACTTTGGGTATGGCCATGGCCGCCAAGCATCTGCAAAAAACGTTTAGGAGTTACGTTATCGTAGGCGATGGTGATATGCAGGAGGGCAATACTTGGGAGGCTATTATGGCAGCGCCTCATCATGCCTTGGATAATATGGTTGCTATTTATGACTCCAATAAATTACAGGGCGATGAAAGCGTTAAAGTGCAAATGGATTTAGGTAATGTGGCTGACAAAGTCGCTGCATTTGGCTGGCATGTTATCGAAATTAATGGCCACGATGTTGAGGCGATACGCAGTGCCCTGAGTGAGGCAAAAACAATTAAAAATAAGCCCACCTTTATTGTGGCTGATACGGTAAAAGGCAAAGGCATTTCGTTTATGGAAGGCGTGTTGCGTTGGCACGGTAGTGTCACGATGACCGATGCAGAATTAGCTGATTCGCTAGCGGCCTTAGGAGAATAATATGTCTGAATTAGAATACTTTGAGCTAGGCAGTGAAGTTTCATTGCGCGATGGTTTTGGCCGGGTTTTATGTTATGAGGCTGAACGCAGAGACGATTGGTTATTGTTGGATGCTGATGTGGCGGGGGGGACGGGTGCCAAACCTTTGGTGCAGCAGTACCCTGACAGAGTAAAGCAGTTTGGTATAGCAGAGCAAAACATGATGGCCGCAGCAGGGGGCATGGCCGATACCGGTATTATCCCTGTAGTGTCTACCTTTGCTGCATTTGGTTGCATGCGTGCCCATGAGCAATTTAGAACGGCTATTGCCTATCCCGGGCGTAACGTAAAACTGTGCTGCTCACATGTAGGTTTAGATGTGGGGCCCGATGGTGCCACCGCACAGATGTTAGAAGATTTTGCCACCATGCGGGCCATCCCCGGTGTTGTCGTTATTAGCCCTTCCTGTGCTAATGAATTTATGCAGGCATTTTCCGCTATTTTAGCGCACCAAGGCCCAGTCTACATGCGTATAGGTAGAAGTCCTGCGCCCGTGATAACGCCTGCTGAACAGCCGTTTAAAATTGGTAAAGCCACTCGCTTAAAAGAAGGTAGCGATGTCACCATTATTGCAACAGGGGTAATGGTAGCGAGAGCGTTAGAAGCTGCAGCTGATTTATCGCAACAGGGTATAGAGGCGCGAGTGGTAAATTTATCAACCATTAAGCCCTTAGATGGTGAGGAGTTATTGGCTGCTGCACGCGAGACCGGCTGCATAGTTACCGCTGAAGATCATAACGTGCATGGCGGTATGGGTAGCGCGGTGGCGGAGTACTTGGTTCAACACTGCCCCGTGCCTATGCGGATAGTGGGGGTGCAAGATAGTTTCGGTAAGTCGGGTGAGCACGATGAATTACCCGCAATGTATGGTATCGATGCCGCATCTGTGGCGCGGGCAGCAAAATCATTGGTTAATAAACCATTGCTTAATAAAGAGGTGGCTGATGTCAGTTAATGGCGAATTAAACGGCAAGGTGGCATTGATTACTGGCGGCACTAAAGGTATAGGCAAGGCTATTGCAACAGCGTTTATACAGCAGGGCGCAGAACTTTGGTTGAGCTACGCAACTGATACTAAGGCAGCCCAGGCGGCGGCATCAGAGCTGGGCCTGCCCTTGTCGCGAGTGGTACAGGCTGATGTGAGTAAGCGAGCTGAAATAAAAACATTAATGCAGATGATTAATAGTGAGCATGGCCGCTTAGATGTTTTAGTGAATAATGCCGGCATTAATAAGCCTACCGACTTTGATCAAATCACCGATGAAGATTGGGATCACATCATGGCCGTTAATTTAAAAGGCCCGTTTGTGGTGTCGCAGGAAGCCCTGTCCTTATTAACGGCCGCCGCTAGTGCCAGTGTTATCCATATAGGTTCTGTGTCTGGCCAGTACGGCGGGCCGAGAACGGCGCATTATGCAGCCAGTAAGGCGGGCTTAATATCCTTAAGCCAAGTTATTGCCCGGTTTTTAGCGGAAAAAAATGTGCGCTCTAATACCTTGGCCGCCGGGTTTATTCATTCAGACATGGCGGTAGGGGCAATGAATAGTCCTGCAGTACAAGCTGCCGCAGCAAGTGTGTTGATGAAACGCTTGGGCAGCGCTAGCGAAGTGGCAGATACTGCCGTTTATTTAGCTTCCGACCGTTCTTCATATATTACCGGCCAAGTCATTAATGTGAATGGCGGCCTTTATTTTTAATTATTAATAGCAGTGTCTTATGTCCTATAGTTTTAATTTACCCACGCAAATCGTATTTGGTGTTAATGAGATAGATAAACTCGCAGAGCATGCGTCGGTTTATGGTGATCGCATACTGTTTATCTGTCCAAAAGATATTATTGCTTTGGCTAGGCCCATAATAGATAACTTAACGCAAAGCCGGTCAAAGCTTACGGTAATAGAGCACGAGCCAGCCGAGCCTAGTTGCCAATATATTGATCAGTTAAGTGCGGAGCTGAAACAGCAGGCTAGCTTTGATCTTATTGTTGGTTTTGGTGGCGGTAGTGCTATGGATTTGGCTAAGGCTCTATCTATAGCGCTAAGTCATGATGAGCCCATATGGCTGTATGCTAATTTATCTAATCGCCCGCCATTAGCGCTTACTAATCAGCCTTTGCCGGTTATTACTATTCCGACTACCTCTGGTACAGGTTCAGAGGTAACACCTTATGCGGTATTAGCTAATAACGAAACGAAACAAAAAGGCACCATACAAGAGCCGGCCATCTTTCCAAAACTGGCGATTGTTGATGCATCATTACTGACTAATATGCCGCAGGCATTAACAGCCAGTACCGCCATAGATGCCTTTGCCCATGCCTTAGAAGCTACGATTAATATTTCTAAACCTGCCCCCATGGCTGAGCTGTTTGGTGTGCAGGCTATGAAAATTATTGCCGACAACCTAGCGGCGGTATTAGCCAACCCAAAAGATAAGGATCTGCGTCAACACATGGCCCATGCCAGCACCTTGGCTGGCATGGCTATTTCTCATCGCGGTACGACTACCACACACGCGATTGCCGAACCCTTGGGGGCCTTAACAAAAATGCCGCATGCGATAGCCGTGGCGGTTACCACTATGCCGGTTATGCGTCATAGTGAAAAACATGCCAGTGCTGTGTTGGCTCGTCTTGATAGCGAGGTGTTTGCCAGTGCTCAAGCCAGTGCTGCAAGCTTTAATAAAAACCTAGAATCGTTAATTAACCTTGCGGGATTCAACAAGCCCTTAAGTGCCATGCTGGCTGATGAGCAGTTGTTAGGTTTGGCCGATGAGCTGGTTGATAATGTGATGCGTTTTAAATTTAGGCCGCTAAAGCAACACCCTATAGAGTGGGGTGAAGAGGGCGTGCGCAGTATTGTTAATGATTTAATCCATGGTTAATAAATAATAAGATCCAATAAGTAATATCGGATAAAGAGTTAAAGATGAAATTTAAGCGCGAAATTATTGCAGATGTACAATTAATTAGCCTGGATCCTATGGTGGATGAGCGAGGTTTTTTTGCTAGAGCTTTTTGTGAAAAAGAGTTTGCCGAGCAGGGCTTGCCCACACATTTTGAACAAATGAACTTATCACGCAACCCTAAGAAACATACCTTGCGAGGGTTTCATTTTCAGTTGCCGCCTTATCAAGAGGGCAAGCTAGTGCGCTGTGTTGCCGGCAGCATCTACGATATAGCGGTAGATGTGAGGCCTCAGTCGCCAACCTTTGGTCAGGCTTGTGGTGCCTATCTCAGCGCAGAAGAGGGCAATATGTTTTACGTGCCCGAGGGCTGTGCCCATGCGTTTATTTCTTTAGAAGATAATACCGATGTTTTATATATGGCAACTCAGTCTTATCGCCCTGGTGTGGAGCAAGGTATTGCCTACAATGATCCCTTTATAAAAATTGAGCTACCTGTGGTGCCAGCATTAATCTCTGATAAAGACAGCGATTGGCCGACGTTTGATATACCGGCGCATGAAAAATCGTGGAGGCAGGGCTAATGCAAGCAGTAATATTAGTCGGTGGCTTTGGCACCCGCTTAAAAGAAAAAACCAGCACTATCCCCAAACCTATGGTGGAGGTGGCTGGGCGGCCCATATTGTGGCATATTATGAAGTATTACAGCATGTTTGGAATTAATGATTTTATTCTATGCCTCGGCTATAAAGGGGAAGTTATTAAAGATTATTTTTTAAACATTCATGCTTATAACTCTGACGTTAGTGTCAATTTGGCTGAAGGTAAGGCTAGCTTTTTAAAAAATAATTGCGAGCCCTGGAATGTCACCATGATAGATACGGGTTTAGAAACAGCAACAGGTGGAAGGCTAAAGAAAATAGCACCTTATTTAGATGGCCAAGCGTTCTGTATGACCTATGGCGATGGTGTTGCCGATGTTGATATCAATGCCTTATTTGCGCAGCACCAAAGCAGCCAAGGCTTGGCTACGGTAACAGCCGTAGTGCCCCCTTCACGTTATGGCTATTTAGAAATAGAAGATGGCAAAGTGACGCGTTTTCAAGAAAAGCCTGAAGCAGCCGATAAACCTCGTATTAATGGTGGTTTTTTTATACTAGACCCTAAGGCCTTAGACTATGTGCAGGGTGACGATGAAATGTGGGAGCAGGGGCCTATGAATAGGCTAGTGGCAGATGGCCAGTTATCGGCTTATCACCACGACGGCTTCTGGCAGTGCATGGATACCTTAAGAGATCAGCAAAAGCTAGACCAGCTATGGAAAACCAACCAAGCCCCATGGCGTATATGGCCTAACCAAGATAGCTAAAAAATATGAATATCTTAATTACAGGTAACTTAGGTTATGTAGGCGGGGTGTTGACTCGCTATCTGCGCGAAAAATATCCTCAGGCGCTGTTGGTAGGTGTCGATAGCGGTTTCTTTGTTGATCAGTTGACTAGCGTGGATGCGCCTCCGGAGCTGTTGTTGGACAGGCAGTTAAGCTGCGATATACGCGATATTAGTCTTGAGCAGTTGCAGGGTTTTGATGCTGTGGTGCATTTGGCTGCAGTCTCAAATGACCCTATAGGGAAATCTTTTGAGCAGGCTACCGAGTCTATAAATTTAACCGGTACGCTAGCGCTAGCGGCTAAAGCCAAATCTGCTCATGTAGGGCGCTTTGTGCTGGCTTCCAGTTGCAGTGTTTATGGGGCAGCGGCTGAAGAGTTGGTCGATGAAAGTGGTATCCTAAACCCTCTCACCGCCTATGCCAGAAGTAAGGTCGACAGTGAGCAGCAATTAGCACAGCTGGCCGATGACAGTTTTCAGGTAAGTTGTTTACGCTTTGGTACGGCTTGCGGTTATGCGCCGCGTACCCGTTTAGATTTAGTGGTTAATGATTTTGTCGCGTCATCCATTGCTAATAAAGAAATTTATTTGCTGAGTTCGGGCAATGCCTGGCGACCATTTATCCATGTTGAAGACATGGCAAGGGCTATAGATTGGGCTCTGCATCGTGATGGTGTAGCGATAGAGGTTGTGAATATAGGTTCAGCGGCTATGACGCTGCGGGTTAATGCCTTGGCAGAATTAACGGCCACTATTATTAGTGATGCCAAAGTGACCTATGCGCAAGATGCTTCGCCAGATAACCGCAGCTATCAAGTAGACTTTAGCCGTTATCAGCGGCTTGCGCCTGATTATCAGCCGCAGTGGGATATGCCGGCTACCATTCAAGACTTAGTCGAAAACTTTCAAAAGATAGGTTTTTCAAACGGGAATTTTCGAACCAGCTTATTGATTCGTTTAAATAGCTTGCGGCAATTAATAGAAAGCGGCCAGCTAGATGAGCAATTGCGTTGGTCAAGCCCTACGGTGTTAAGCGAATGAATATAGGGCTGTTGGGTAGTTTTGGATTAATAGGCTCTGCAATTAGAGTTCGCCTTGCCAGTCATACCTTGCGTTATTTAGGGCGCTCTCAGGATGAATGTTGCCTGGATTTAAATAAACCTATAGACGCTACGCAATTGCAAGGTTTAGACGTACTTATACATGCTGCTGGCGTTCGCGATGAAGATTTCACCGTTGATAGTACGCAAGCTTATAATCGTTCAACTACAGGAATTTATGACCTGTTCTCTAAAGCTATAGGTGCAGGAATAACAAAATTTGTTTATATCTCTACTGCACATGTTTATGGCCCTATGGTAGGTGCAATAAACGAAACAACAGCGGTTAACCCCCTGTCTGATTATGCGATAGGGCATTATGCCAGCGAACAAATTCTACAACGATTGGTGAGGGAGCGGGGTATAGAGGCTCTTATTATTAGGCCCAATGCGGTTTTTGGTTTGGGCTTTGATCAAAAACGTTTTACTCGCTGGCAGTTGGTGCCGTTTTTATTTCCAAAAAAGGCTGTTTGCGAAGGGCGTATAGCTGTGAATTCGCCAGCGATTAAAAGAAATTTTATTTCGACAGATGCCATAGCCGGTGAAATTGAACAATGGTTATTAGCTGGGAGCAGTGGCTATAAAGTGCTCAACCCAGTAGCTAGCAGTATGTTGAGCTTGGGGGAGTTTGCGGGCCTTTGTGCTGAAATAGCAGAAAAAGAGACAGGTGCGCCTGTGGCACTTGAGTTGGGCTCGTCAAATCAAGCAGATGATTTTAATTATAGCTCTATTTACCCGCAGCCATGCCGTAGTGAAGAGTTAAAACAGTTTGTATCGGTCTATACACAGATGTTGAATAGTTAGTGTTCTGTGCATAGATTGATGAATGGGAGTTGATAATGAAACTTGAAAATTTTGATTTCTCTAAAAAGATATTTTATCACCCTGACAGAGTTAATGAGCTCAAGTCAGGGGGTAGGCCTTTTCCAGTTACTGTGGAGATAGATTTAACTAACCAGTGTAATCATCGCTGTAGTTTTTGTTTTTATGCCGAACATATTGCCACTGACCGTTCTACCTTAAATACCGATGTTATTATAAAAACCCTTACCGAGCTAAAAGACTGTGGTACTAGAGGGGTTAGCTTTACAGGGGGTGGTGAACCCATGCTGCATAAGGATTATATTAAAATCTTAGAGCATGCGGCGACTATAGGCCTTGATTGCGGCTTGATAACCAATGGTAGCGCGATACACTCAAAAAATGTTGAGAGTTTGGTTAAACATTTGACTTGGATACGCATTTCTATCGCGGGTGGTGACCAAGAGAGTTATGAGAAAGTTCAGGGTATCAATCACTTCGAAAAAATAATCGGTAATATTGCTCTAATGCAAGCAACTAAAGAGCAAATGGCTGGCCGGGTTAATATCGGTGCAAGGATGTTAGTTACACCAGAAAATGTTACCAGTGTGCCCAATTTAGCCAAGCTGTTGGGTGATATAGGTATTAATTATATACAAGTAGCACCCGATCAGTTTACTACTGACAAAGGGGCGTTTTGGGATGGCCCGCTAGCGGCGGGTTATTTTACAAATGCCGAACTCTATCTTAAAACAACGCCAACTAAGTTATTAACTTCAGGTTATGTATGGTATCAAGATCAAATTGAAAAACCCTCTGCCTGTTATGCGCATTTCTTTCAAATCGCTATATTAGCTGAAGGGCATGTGGCATTTTGTAAAAATGCCCGTGGTGAAGAAAATTTTTATATAGGCAATATTAATGAAAACTCCATGCAAGAAATATGGGAGGATACCGTTAATAAAGATATAGAGAGCTGGGTTAAACCCAGTAATTGCGGTATGTATTGTAAGCACATACAAATGAATTTGGCTTTAGAGGATGTCGTTAATCCTGATTTTGATATGTCGATCAATTTCGTCGGTTAGTATGAAAGTTATCGTAGTAGGTTATAACGGTTTAGTCGGTTCGGCGTTTTGTCGGTATTTTTCGCAAATATCACCAGCGCTTATTACTGTTGGCCGTGAGCAAATGCACGCTATTAGCGGTGCGGAGTGTGATCTGCTGGTATTGGCCTTAGGTAATGCGAATAAAGGTTTTGCGGGCCAACATCCAGCGAAAGATTTTGAGGCCTCGGTGGCTAGTGTGGCGCACTATGTTCATGCTATTAAGGCTAAGAAGACGGTATTGATTTCCAGTGTTGATGTTTATAGTCACCCGGGTAGTAGCGACACCACCAAAGAAAACACGGTAATTGATCCTGCGCAGCAGCACGTCTATGGCTTTCATAAATATTTAGCCGAGCAAATAGTACTGAAATTTTCTGCTTCTGCTATGGTGGTTAGGCTGCCAGGACTGCTGGGGCCGGGTTTAACTAAAAACCCCGTGTTTGATTATTTTAATCCTAATAAGAAGTTATTTGTTTCTGCCGAGTCAAAATTAAATTTTATCTATACGGATGATATCCCTGTGCACGTGAACCGTCTTTTAAATGCTGGTTTTAAGGGTGTTGTTAATGTGGCCGCTAATAATAGCGTTCGCATAGCGGATTTGGCTGCGTTGGGTGGGTATCCTTGTGTGTATAACGAAGGCGCGGCCAATAATATCCAGTGTTATAAAATTAATACGACCTTACTTAGCCAATACGGGCAGTTAAATACAAGTGAGTCAGCTATCTTGCGCTATAAAGCAATGCTGGCCGAAGAGTAGCGTGGTTTATATATGTCGGCATTAGAGCTCATACTTAAAAATAGTCTCGCAGCAGTTAATGTTGAAGCTATTTTGTCCGAACTGGATGCGTGTCAAGCGACTGGTCAGCTAGTGCTGATAGCAAAGGCGGAGTTTTGTGAAACGTTTTCTGTGGCTGAAAATCATTCAGTATTTAAACATGCATTGGTGCTAGAAGAGCTCAGTATTGAAGAGTTACTTGCTGCGGTGCACGATAAGGCCCTACATGTTTATTTTTTAAGTTATGAGGTGATGGGAGCTAGAGGCTACCGTGTCAATGAAACAGAAACGGTTAGTTCTCGTATATCGGCTTTAATTAATAGCGGCGCGACTATACTCTCTTATTGTTCGCCAGTGTCTAATGTTCTGGCGGCTATGGCGCGGATTGAGGTGCCTAAAGCTTTTTCAGGGCTGCAACAATATTTTGAGAAGCAATTATCTATTATTATCTTAACGGGCCTAAATAATAATAATAAATTTGTCGATATGCTCAGTTCTTTTACTGAAAATTTCCCCGCATCAAAGAGTTTAGAGTTAGTGATTGTTATCAATGGCTCACAAGATGCCAGTGTTTATACGGCTATCGATAAACTGTCACAAGCTTATGATCTTAAGCTGGTGTATCCACGTGAAAATTTAGGCTATGGCGGCGGCATGAATGCAGGTATAGCTGTGGCTAAAGGCAAATATATAGCGCTAATGCCCGATGACTTGGCTTTTTCAAAAAAAGACCCATTAGCGCCGTTGGTGCAGCTATTAGAGGATAAGCCAGAAGTGGGTATAGTGGGTGCTTATACTGGAGGTTATTGTTTCTCCTTAGCAGACCCTGAAAATGCCGATGGTTTAGAATATCCGTTCTGGGTGTTGCCCGTAGGCAATGTCAACGGGCCGCAGCGTTGTGCTTGGATTAAAAATAATTTTGTTGAAGTCGATTATGCTTCGGCTTTATGTTTTGTTTTTCGTAGGGAGTTGGGCGGTTATGAACCTAATTATTACCCCTATGGTTTAGAAGAAGTAGCATTTTGTTTGCGAGCTAAGCAGCAGGGGTATAAAGTATTTTTAACTGACGCCGGTATTAGCCATGATTTTGAAGCTTCGGTGACTAGGCGCAACTGGCTAAAAAATAACAAAATTAATGCTGTGCATTTGCCCTATGCCAATGCCTCTTATGAATTGCTGACAACAGTAGGGGAGCAGCTGCGCGACCCCCAGCAGTATTTTGGTTTTTCTTTATATTCGGTAAAAGGCCAAATGGCTAGGCCTGCCAACCCACCTATTTTATTGCAGCATATGCAGGGGCAGGTTGCAGAAATAGCCATATCAACAGCGCCGCTACCGAGTTAAACCTGTTGCGGTAGCACTATGCCTTTAATGAAATCTCCCGATCGGGCAATACTCTCCTGGTAGCCTTGTCCTACTGCGCTCAAGCTATATTGATGAGTGATTAGCTCTTCCATAGGGAAAATATCTTGCGATAATGCCCACATGGCGCGCTCCAAATCTAATTGCTTGTTTTGCGATTGATTGGGGTAGGCAGGTATTAATACCGGTGCACGATTTTGCAGGTAGTTACCTATGGTAATAGGCATGTTGTTATCGTAGGCGGCGGCTAATACTAACTTGGCTCTCACTTTAGCCTTACAGAGGCTGGCGGCCAAGCCCAGTGCCGAGGAGGTGCCTGCATAGTCTATAGCGATGTCTGCGCCTAAGTCTTGGGTGAGTGTCATCACTTGTTGCCAAGCATCGCTGGTTTTATTGTTGATAACAGCGGTAGCGCCAAAACGTTTTGCCATGGCTAGCCGGTTTTCATGATGACCCACCACAATTAACTGTGCCAAAGGTAGCTTTGCTAGTGCGGCAATAAGTAATTGGCTCATAAAACCATCGCCAACCACTAAAACGCTATCGCCGTATTGTGGCTGGCATTGGTTAATAATATTAATGGTCGCCATCAAGGGTTCGCCTACAGCAAACTGCGAGCGTGTTAAATAATTGTCGGGCACTTTTACCAGCATATCCTGGTTTTCTATAAAGTGCTGGGCAAAGCCGCAGCCACTATAGGTTAAACCCGTGACCACGTCGCCTAGGGCAAAGTTTTGTACATGTTTGCCTTTGTCGATAATTGTGCCTACCACTTCATGGCCTAAATCAGCGGGGTACTCTTTATAGCGAAATGAAACCCCGGGAGTGCCTACGGTGGAGCCGTCAAAAATAGGTACTTCAGAGGAGCATATGCCACAGGAGCTGACATCGATTAAAACCTGATCGCTGTTTAGTGCAGGTAATTCTACTTCCGTTACTTCAAAGCGATGGGCTGCAACAAGTTTTGCGGCTAGGGTTTTCATGATTTTAACCTTGTTGCTGTTGGGCAAAATGTTGACTAACGGATAGGCTGATGCTCTCTGCATCTATATGGTATTTTTTATAAATCCAATCGCGGGTGCCATGTTCAATATATTTCTTCGGAAAACCATAGCGCAAAATTGTGGGGCGCTTGCTGCCATTTTCTATGTTTTCAAAAACAAAAGAGCCTAGGCCGCCATCGAGAATATTTTCTTCCAGGGTGATAATGGTTTCAACCTGTTGCAGCAGCGCTTTAAGTTTAGGTTCCATAGTGGATAGGCAGGTAACGGCAATATGTCGGCTGTTAATATTTTGTGCTTGCAGCTGGGCCCGCACTTTTTGCGCATTTAAGTGCTGCATACCTACGCTGAGTATTAGGGTCTTTTCAGCGGCTTGTTCGCTAAGTTGGTAATCTAGCTCTAGCGGTTTCTGTGGGTCATCAATGGTGCCGCCATAGGGGAATAAAATAAGCGTGGGCCCGTTTAGATTAGCGGCTTCTCTTTTTAAGCAGGCTTTTAAATCTTCTTGATCGGCAGGGTATAGCACGCGCAAATTGGGCACTATGCGTAAATAAGATAAGTCTAAAAGTGAGTGGTGGGTGCAATGATCTAGGCCGGTGTGCCCTGAGCGGGCAGCGACCATCAGTATGGGGATGTTTGATATGCAGGCATCGTGAATGATTTGATCATACACGCGTTGTAGAAAGGTGGATTCAAAGCAAATAATAGGTTTAATCCCTTCTAGTGCCATGCCGCAGCCCAGGGTAATGGAGTGCTGCTCTGCCATGCCTACATCAATAACGCGCTGAGGGTATTGCTGCGATAGTTTGTAAATACCGGTGTTTTGTAAGGTGGCGGGGGTGATCACAAAAACCTTGTCATCTTGTTCTAGTAGCTCCCCTAAGCTTTGAGCAAAAGCTCCTGCGTGAGAAGGCGACTTAGGCCCTTCGGTATTCTCTAAGGTTTCTGTATTAAAAGGGAAGTTCCAGTGTATGCGTACTGGGCTGTTATCGGCCATGCTTTCCAGACCTTTGCCCTTAATAGTTTTTATATGTAATACCGCGGGGGCGTCCAGCTCCTTGTCGTAGTGTTTAAACAGCTGCACCAAGGCAATAACATCGTGGCCATCGATAGGGCCTTGGTACTGTAGGCCTAATTCGGTAAAAACATTGCTGCTTTTCTCAGGGTTGCGGCTAATCGCTTTCAGGTGTTCATGTAGCCCACCAAAATTTTTATCCAAAGCCATTTCATTATCATTAATAATTAATAGGGTTCTGCCCTTGTCGGCGGCCATATGGTTTAAGGCTTCTTGTATAGAGCCTTCAACCAAAGAGCCATCGCCGGTAACGGCAATGCTCATTTGCGTATTACCCTTTAGCCGGTTGGCCATGCTGGCACCTAAGGCTAATGATAATGATGCGCCGGCATGGCTAGAGGTAACGCGCTCAAATTCGCTTTCAGGGCGATAGGCATAGCCGGGCGAGCCACCATTTTGGCGTATCTCTTTTAGCAGGGGCAGCCGGCCAGTAAGCATTTTTTGTATATAAATCTGGTGGCCTATATCCCATACCAAGCCATCGTTGGGGAAGTCGAAGCTGTAATAAAGGGCAACGGTGAGCTCAATAACACCCAGGTTGACGCCTATATGGCCGCCTGTAGTGGCAATAATGGCGATAAGCTCTTGCCGTAATTCATCACAAAGCTGCGGCAGCTCAGTTAATGGAACGGCTTTAACCTGTTCCGGTGTCATGATTTCCTGTAGATACTGGTAGTCTTTGTACATTTTTTCACCGTTTTGTGGGTTAAAAGTTGCCGGGTTGAGGGCTAGCTATTTAATGGATGTTTTGTCGTTGCTGCCGATAGAGTAGTCATCGGCAGAAAGCTAAATCTATGTAATCAATTCGTCTAAACAAAGGGCCGTATGGGTACTAGTTTTGGCCATTTATTTTTAGCTAAGGCTATAAAAACTCCATATTTTTTAAATAGTTAGCCTTGATAATCGGTGTCGATAGTAGCAACTTTTCTGTGTATTATGAACTGCAAACCGCTATTCAGTGCAACATTAATGTCACTAGAGCCTTAAGAATAATGGAAACACTTTTAATTATCGGCGCTGGCCGTGAACAAGTGCCAGCCTATGCGTTGGCAAAACAAAAAGGTTATACGGTGGTGGGTACCGATATAGACCCCAATGCACCGGGCTTGAAAGCGGCAGACCATGCCCTTATTTGTAGCGCTAGAAATGTTGAGCAAACCTTGGCCGTTGTTAGCGAATTCGATAAAACGCATAAAATCAACGGGGTGATGACTATTGCCAATGACGTGCCCTATACCGTGGCACGAGTGGCTGAGTCTTTGGGTTTACCTTGTGCCGCCAGCGCAGGGGTGCAGCGCTTAACCAATAAATTGCATATGAAAGCCGACTTTCAACAGGCGGGGGTAGCAACCCCGGAGTTTTGGCCTATACAAACCTTGGCGCAATTAGAGCTGCAAGTGCAGCAGTTGTTTCCTGCCCCGCTAATATTAAAACCCAGTGATGGCAGAGGCTCTAGAGGGGTGTTGTATTTGGAGCCGGGCTGCGATTTAGCCTGGGCTTTTGCTCACGCGATGCAGTCATGTGCTAATGGCTATCTGATACTGGAACGCTTTGTTGCTGGTCCGCAATTGAGTGTAGAGGGTATGTTTGTGGGTGATAGTTATCAAGCTGTTGCCTATGCAGACCGTAATTATGAAAACATGCAGGCAACCAAGCCTTATATAGTCGAAGACGGCGGTATTATCCCCTCGCGGTTTGAGGGTGAGTTGTTAGAACAAATTCGGGATCTGATAGAGCGCGGTGCTTTAGCATTAGGTTTGCAGTGGGGCACAGTTAAGGCCGATATTGTGTTATCCGAGCAGGGGCCAGAAATTATAGAATTAGCGGGGCGTTTGTCGGGTAATTACTTAGCGACGCATCATATACCTATGGCCTATGGCATAGACTTGGTAGGTGTATTAATTGATTTGTGTATGGGTAAAGCCATAGCCCGGGAACGCTTAACTGAGCAGCATAAAAGATACCTAGGGGTGCGTTATTTTTTCCCGCCAGCAGGCAAAATTACCGCTATTAAACATGTAGACACTGTTTTGCAGCTACCCTATGTCAATATGTTAGATATTTATGCGCAGGTGGGTGATATGCAGGCCACTATTGATAACCATGGTGCGAGAGCAGGAACTATTATTTGTGAGGCGGATAATTATCAACAGGCAAAACAACGCGTCGAGGGTGCGGTGCAAGCGATAACGTTTGAGGTGGAGAGCTAATGCCCTCGCTATATGCCATCTTTCATTTAAATCTGGCATTTTCATCCATAGATGAAAAGCAGCATGAAGAGGTTATTCAGCATTGCTATTGGCCGTTGTTGCGCTTAGTTGAAGAAAGCGAAATACCTTTGGCGCTAGAGTTAACGGCCTACACCTTAGAATGTATCGCTAATGCAGACCCCTTATGGATTAGTAAATTTAAACAGTTGTTGGAGCTAGGGCGTTGTGAGTTGTTGGCCAGTGGCGACAGTCAAATCATAGGGCCTTTAGTACCCGCAGCGGTTAACCGCAAAAATTTATTACTGGGTTTAAAACAGTACCGTGAGCTTTTAAATTACCAACCCTCTATCGCCTATATTAATGAACAGGCGGTATCAAATGGCTTGTTAGATATTTATATTGATTGTGGTTTTAAGGCGGTAGTTGTTGAGTGGGATAATGCTCGAGCGTTAAACCCCGAGTGGCCAGAGCAGTGGTTGTTTTCACCAGTGCAGGCAAAAGCGGCTAGTGGTAGAGCTATTGCTGTTTTATGGAATTGGAGTATTGCTTTCCAGAAATTACAAAGAGTCGCCCATGGTCAATTATTTAATGATGATTATTTGGCCTTTGTTGACGATACGATTGCGCACCATGTAGATGTAAAATGCTTCCCTATTTATGGTAATGATGCCGAGGTGTTTGACTTTAGACCGGGGCGCTTTGGTGAGGAGGCGGCATTAAAAAAACGCTCAGAGTGGTCGCTAATATCCCATACCTTTAAAGCCTTAGCTGAGCGCTACCGCTGGGTCTTACCTAGTCAGCTATTAGCCGATAACCAGACGGCATTGCCGCTGCTTGAATTGGTGAATAGCGCCCACCCGGTAGCGGTAAAAAAACAGCGTAAATATAATTTAAGCCGTTGGGCAATAACCGGTAGAAATGATTTATGGCTTAACACCCTGTGCTTTGCCGAATACAAACGGCTACTGGCGCAAGATTCGTCTGATGAAAAATCATGGCAGCATTTGTGTCGGCTATGGGCTAGTGATTATCGTACCCATCTTACCGAGACACGTTATCAGGCTTTATTGGCAGACGTGGCTGCTATGGAAGCTGAGGTAATAACAGAAGCTGTAGGCGAAAAAAAGTCAGTCATTAGCGAAAATCAATACGCTGAGCATGGTTGTTACTTAGATGAAAAAAGAAATTTTTTACATGTTAATTATCAAGGTTTAACTGCCGTTATTAATTTATCCAGAGGCGGTAGTTTGGTGAGTTTGTCTTTCTCTGAGGCAGAACAGCCGGTCTTGGGGACTTTAGAGCATGGCCATTTTTCTCGCATAGAGCTGGGGGCCGATTTTTACAGTAATCACCTCGTGGTAGAGCTGCCTACGCAAAGGCAGCGCGTAACGGATTTACAACCTGTGCAGTTTTGCCTTTACCAGCAGGCCAATAGCCTGTGGTTGGAGATGAACCTAACAACAGCGTTGGGCCCCTTGGTAAAGTGTTATCAAGTTACCGCCACCGCACTACATTGCCACTATCATTTTTCGGGTTGGCAGCGTCCCGTAGGTAGCTTGCGTTTAGGCTGGTTGACCTTGTTGGATACGAGTCCTGAGCAGACTACAGTGGTTTGTCACCACGGCGGTGAATATGCGGAAACGATGGTGCTGGCAGAGGATGTGGATTATGGCCAAGGCGCTTCAACCTTGGTGTCTGCTAATAACTGCTTAGGGGCAACAGAGGGGGTGTTGTGGTTTGGTTGGCCGGGGCGGGGAGTTAAGGTTTCCTGGCCTCAAGAGTCTTGCGCTGCCATCCCCATGTTGTACAACAAAAAAATAGGCCAAGAAAGAATGACGCGTTTGTTTTTTTCTTTAGTAGAAATTGACGAAAGCCTGCAAGCTGGGGGTAAGCTGTTAGATTTTAGCTTCTCATTAGAAGCATGGCGGGGCGAGCCATGACTACGGAGTTAATTGTGGTAGGGGCCAGGCTCAATTCCAGTAGACTACCGCAAAAACATTTACTGCCCTTGGCGGGGCGGCCATTAATAGAACAGGTTTTTAAGCGTCTGCAAGCCTGCAAGAGTAAGCCTCTATTAGTGTTGGCGACAACGGCAGATGATTATAACCAACCGTTAATTTCCTGGGCTAGAGAATTTGGTGTAGAGGTGTTCACCTATCAAGGTGATGTTAATGATTTGGTGGCCAGAGTAGATGCTGTGGTTGAGCACTATCAGCCTAAACGTATGGTTTATGTTTGTGGTGACTGCCCACTGGTAGACCCAGACTTTACCGATAGTTTGCTGCAAACTTTATCAGCACATAAGGATTGGGAAGGTGTAGCTATAGACCCTGCCATACATCATCGTTTGATACATGAGGGCATATTACCTTTTAGCTATGCAGGCTGGAAAAAAGTTGTGCAGCATAGTATTACACCCTTACATAGAGAGCATGTGGCCCTAGCTGTTGCGGGGGGCGACATTCTGAATGTAGGATCTATTACCGTTGATGAGCGTTATTGTTTTAAGCATAGAATATCGGTAGATACGGTGGCTGATTATCAATTTATGAATCAAGTCTATCAGCGTTGGTATGCAAGCAACCCCGTGGATAGTTTGGTGGACTTACTTTGGTTAAAGGCAGAGCTGGCTGCCGACCCAAGTTTTAAAAATATCAATCAGCATGTTATGCAAAAAAGTGGCTATAAAAAATACGGTAAAGTTGTATTTGTTTGTGAGGCTTCTAGCCAAAAAGGTTTAGGTCAACTTACTCGTACGCTTAGTATTGCACAGCGATTACAAGAAGAGACGGGCCTGGGCACAGAGATTTTGGTGCTGGGTGATAAATTGGATTTACCAAGTTTACGATTTAATCATGTTTCATGGTTTAGTTGTGAATCGGCGCTATGTGAGCATTTGAGCAATGTTGATGTTAGTGCTGTTATTGTCGATGTATTCCCGCAGCGCTTAATTCAGCCGCAGCAGTGGCAGCATGTTTTAACTGCGTTGAAAGCCAACAACATAAAGCTACTAGGTCTAGATCAGCTCTACCAATGGCCGCAATATTTTGACGCGATCATGGTGCCTACCTTGGCCTATGGCGGTGAAAAATTGCCCCATATATATGCTGGCCCAGAGTATATTTTTTCACAGTCTAGCCCTACTAATCATGCCACTATTAAATCGAATAATTTGCTGGTGCTAACGGGGGGGAGTGATGCTTTTCACTACGGCCAGTTTTTACCTTGCTTATTGGATGAGCAGCTTACCGCCGGCACGACGGTGGTGTGGGTGCAGGGCCCCTATGCGCAAGGGCCCAAGCTGCCCGAACAGCCGCGGTTGCGTTGGCAGTTAATACAATCCCCCGATACTCTGCAGCCATTAATGGAGCAATGCGATGCGGCGATAAGTGTTTATGGCGCTAGTTTTTTTGAGTTGCTGGCAGCCCAAGTGCCGTCTGCTGTGTTGTTGCCCGAGGGTATGGTGAGCCAAGCCGAAATTGATGTGGTAGTTAATAACAAACTAGCATTATTGATTAAGAGGCAGGACTTTTCGCAAATCAATGGGTTACTACTGGAAGGTAGTGTTAGGCAAGAAATAGTGGCTGCCATGGCCGATTTTACCATAGGTGGTGGCGTTAAGCGTACTGTTGATATTATTGCTGGCTTGTTAGATCAACATTAAAGTGCGAATTGCCTGTGTAATTCGTAGTTTTTTATTTGGAAATTACCATCTAAAAAAGCATCGACAATTTGATCGTTGTAATAATCATAAATCATATGCAAGTGAGCGGGCCGCCAATCGCTAGCCAGCCAGAGCTTGCCAGAGCTTGTTTGTGGTTTTTTGATTAGCGTTTTGTCACGGTAAAATTTTTCTATGACTTTGGGTAACTCATAAGCGATATCGCTAACGGCTCTGCAGGCTATGTCGTGTAGTTTGTCGCCACGCACCATGGGGGCGGCGTTTTGGTGTATAACGGAGCCGGCATCTAATTGTTGGCTTAAGTCGTGTACGGTCATGCCAGTCATTTGTGGCTCTAACATATAACTAGGCCAAAAGTGGGTGATAGCGCCTCGGTACCAAGGGGAAAGGCCGCCATGAATATTCCACTTTTCGCCTTTGGCGCAGGCTAGTATATGTGGCTCTAGTTTGTGCACGCCATAACTGATGACGATGTCAGGGTTAATATGTTTGATAAATTCAGCAGTTTTGTTGCCATTAAGTTCATCCATACTGACGTTTAAGGTTTTTACCGCAGGGAATTCTTTAGAGCTAAAGAATTTATCTTCTGTGTTGGCTCGCTGTAAAAAATGATGGCTAAAAAGCTTGGCGGTCTGATCGGCTAAGTCTGCCGGTGGTGAGGGTAAGTGCTCTTCTCGCTGCTCTATGATTAGGGCATTTAACATGCCTGCTTCATGTAATTGGCGTGCAATATGGCTGTGCCTAGGATGGGAGCCGGTTAAAAATAATATATTCATATTTTTTTGTTAGTAACTCATTAATTGATGTTGTTCTAATAGCTCTACAACCAGCTTAAGTTCATCAATGCTGCATTGGCATTTTTCAGCAATATAAAATAAATCATGCTGGCCGTCAGCTAAGCTCAGTAGTTGTAAAATATGGTGCAGGCGAGTACGGCCATCTACTTCTTTATCATCAGAGTTTGCTCGAGTGCTGGCGGCATTAACATTGGGGTACAGCCCTCTGGGGCCTAGCTGAGGTTCGCCATAGGGGGCTAGGTTGATAGGCTTGCCGCAAACCTCTGCATACAATAAAAACTGTTCAATGCTATCAACGCTTTTAATCAGGCTGTTGATATCCATAAAAGCTTTATCATCTAAAGAGTTATGGTAGCCATCATAATTTCCGTAGCAAGTTCTGGCGATTTGGCTAACGGGCAAATTAAAGCCTGGTGAACCGTATTGCCGTTCATCAGAACCGCCTAATGGTGAATAAAGCTCATAGTCTAAAGGTTCAGCTATGGATAGGTCTTTACCGGTGATAGCGTTGGCCACCTTGTCGAATAAGCTGTTATCGTTGCGGCTCGCTTTGTAACGCAGTTGCTCTACAGGGCCGCCTAGACAGGTTAGTACCATGCCGGAGATTATGTTTTGGCTAAGTTTCTGCCCATGCGTGTGTAAGAAACATAGTGCGCCTATAGTTTCTGGATTGAGCAAAAATCTATAACTATAGCGCCGCTTCGGCCATTTTTGAATGCGTCGGTATAGGGCTAGTAGTACCAGCGGCCCAGACAGCTCGTTATTGGCGAGAGAGGGGTGGCAGAGATAACTACTTAATAATATTTCTTTTTTGCTCTCTCCTGGTAATAAGCACTGCCCAAAAGGTATACCGCCGTCTACAAAGTCAGATTCAATTTTGGCGTGATAGGTTCCAGCTGTTAGTGTTTTCTTTTTTTGGTCACTAATGCAAAAACCCCAATTTTTTTTGTAATAGCTGGTGACATAAGGGATTGCCGTAGGCAGGTTTGGTAGGCTGTATAGGTGCGGCAGTAGCTCATTTAGGTCAAGCTTTTTATCTATGCTGGTAGAGTAGTTAAGCACATGCAAGTTACTGTCGTTGCTATCACAGATAATACTGCCGTCTGGGGCGGTGAGAACAGCACGTTTAAAATGCCATTCTTGAGGTGTCACCCAATCAAAGACTTTTGTTCCGGTAGCGACTTTTTCTATTTGTATAGGCATGTGGCGTTTAAATACAGCTAGCGACTCTTCTATGCCCGGGCCACTAATACTTCTTGTGATCGGCCACAGCTCATCAAAAGTGGCGCTTAAAAACGCCTTCTCGTCGCCATCAATAAATGCTTGTTGGGTTTTCTCTCGTATATTCATTAAGCTTTTAATTCTAAGGCTAGGGTGTTTTCAGGATCTATCTCTAGCACATGATTGAGCACCATGTCGGCCATGTCGTCTTCCTTTATGGCTATATAAACCTTGCCTAGGCTAATCCAGCAAGGTACGTCGTCGGGGTGCTCTTGCAAATAGCTAGTATAGATTTGTATGGATTCATTGATTTTATTATTTAAATATAAAATATTGGCATAGTGTGGCGTATATAGGTGAGAAATATTAGAGAGCAGCAGTAAGGCGTTTTCCGCCTTTCCTGTGTCTTGCTCCCCTAAGCTTAGATTCAAAATGGCTTTTAAGGCGTCTTCTCTAAGTTGCTCCGGTTTGGTTTCTGAAAAAGAGGCCAGTGCCTTTTGTGGTTCGTTAAAGCATAAGTGATAAAAGGCTAGAGCTAAGAAATACAAATGTTGTTCTATGCTATTCGCATCAAGCGAGCTATTACTTTTTAATTCGTTGGCAATTTTTAGTAGTTCACCATGATCGTTTTTAAACGCCATGCTGTATATTTTATCCTCGGTGCCGGTCGTGTGGTCGACAGCAGCATAGGCTTTTGAATAGCTGGTTTCTGTTGCGTTGATAGTCTGCTGAAGCTCTGCGCAAAGTTGTTGCAAGGTTTGCTGTTGTTGCCGGCTTAGCTGTTTATAGATTTCAGGATTTCTGTCTATCCAAAGTTGTGCTCTGCCGGGTTGTTGGTCAGCTTGCCACTGGTTAATGAGTTGCTCAACATTGGCTGATTTATTACATTCTTGCAGACGACTATTTACTCTGATAATGCTGGAATTAATATGCCACTTTAAAGATTCAGCGCTTTTCATATAGGCTTGATAATAAGACTTGCCGTTGTTTTCTAGCTCTTTGTCGCTGCTGGTATTTTGGTCGTCTGGCTTTAAAAAATCAATAAAAAACTTTACCCCCATAGTTTTTAAGAGCGTTGTTAGGTGCTGAAAATTGTTGTCTAGAGTGCGTTGTATGCTATCAACTTTTTGTTTGGCTTTGAGGTTGTAATTACCATTCTGGTCTAGTTTAAATATCTTTTTATTGTGTTTAATAGCGTCTTTACAGAGACTTAATATTTTATCAAGTTCTTTTACTGTTTTTTCTAGTTCTGAAATGACTGCCAGATTATCTTGAATATACGCTTCGCGACTAATATCAGGAACTAATTGGCAGGGTCTAAGGGTTGTTCTTGTTGTTAAGTCTATATTTGCAGTGTTTATATGTTCTATGCCGCTTACGGCAGCCGCACTTGATGAAATGTTGATCAGGGTTTTCCCCATTTGCGCAATTATGTCAGCTTGCTTCTCGAGGTGTTGTACGGCTTGCTGCATTTGCCTGTCGGTTGTTGCTTGGTTGCCGGCATAGGTGGTCACGTTTACACCTTCAAAGCCCAGGTGGGCAGTCATGACACCCTCTTTACCCCCTTGTACATGGCTGCTGCCATCGGCCGCAAAACACAGGTCTACCCCTGCCAGTAATATGCGGGAAAAACCCATTTCGGCTGCTGCACACAGCGCCGTGTTAGTCACTGTAGGCCCTGCGAGAGCTGCGGCCTCTGCATCCATAGTGTTTTCCCAAGGATAGCGACTCCCTAAAAATGCGTTTTTGCCATGCCATTGTGACAGTAGGGTGGGAACTACATGATAGGCGTTAATAAATAGTGTGTCAGAGGGGAATAGTAGTAGTTCTTTGCTGATATCAAAGCTGATGGCCATGGGGTCGGCGCAGACTATGATATCGGGTATGATGCCTTCATTAAGCAAGCGATTTGATAGCCGTGATACGGCAAAAATAGTGAGTTTTTCTCTATGCGTTTTAATCCACGCTATATGCTGCTCTAATGATGGGCCTGCACCTAGCACTAAGCAGGTTTCACCATTGTATTGATTACTGAGTAGCTTTGCCGAAATATTATTTTCGGAAAGGTTTTTTAATTGGCAGGCGGTATAAAGCTCTTCGCACAATACATATTCAACTTGGTATATTTTTTCTTGTAGCTGCTCGTTTAAGTCTGTAGTCAGCTGGTGGTAGCCTGGGTCTAATTTGTCGGCAGCAGCTATGGAGTTGTGTACATGTACTGCGTTGTTAAAAATATATTGGTCAATAAAAATTCTGTCGGTCTGTTGAATGAAATCACTGAGCTTGCATAAAGTAATATGTTCTGGCCATTGTTGCAGCTCCGGAGTAATGGCTTTAACGGTATCTATAAGGTGATCTAACTCAACAAACAGATAAACAGCGCTGTTGGGCAAGCCTTGCTTAATCAGGTGTTTAATTAATAGGCCTGAATCACTACCTATTACTATATGCAAGCTATGTGTTAGCCATAGTTGTGTTTTGAAATGTTTTTGGAATACGTGCTGGGCTCCCTCACGTTCAAGCTCCTCGGGGGTAATCGCAGGTATATAAGTATCACTAAAGCGATTGCAGTGAGTTTTTTGCAGTATATTCGAGGCCGCTGTCATTACTGTTCCTAAGTATTGTGGTGGTGCATAGTCAAAAAAATAAACGACCTTCTCGCCAGATGCATAATCTGTGCCGGTTATCAAAATCGTTTTTTTGTTTTATCTGCTTAGACTGCACGATGGAATGTCGTATAGTAAGGCGTTTGTAAACATAATAACTACGCTAAAAATAAATAATAATGAATATGTTATCAGAGAATCTTGCGGTTATTGAAAATCGCTGGCCGACGCTACTTGCTTTACTTAATGAGAGTGGCGGTACTCAGCTTAACGCCAATGTTATTCAGGGGCAGGAGCAAACCCTTGCCATAGAGCAGGTGCAGCTGTGTAGCCGCCATAATCGTGAGGCAGAAGCGCAGTTGCAGGCACTGGCAGTACCGGAAAATGCTAGCCATGTCTATTTATACGGCACTGGCATGGGGGATGTTCAGCGTGTTTTATTGGCGCGGCCAGGACTTAAGCAACTGCATGTCTATATCTTAAGCGAAGCGGTCTTTAAGTTGCTTATATCACATACCGATCAACGCTTTTGGTTAACTAACCCCAGGGTTCAACTGCATTTCGCTGATATCTCAGCTAGGATATATAGGCCTTTTATTGCTTTGCCAGCCGATATGCAACTGGCTTCCGACAGGTATATATCGCTAGCTAATAGGGTAGGCGCCCACTTGCAGCAGTATTGGCTAGAGCGTAAAACCATAGAGGATGAGAACGTGGTGCAGGCTCGTTTTCAGCAAAACACACCGCTATTACAGCAGGATGGTGATGTACGTGAATTGATCGCCGAGTATAGCGGGCGTTACTCAAGAGCCATTATTGTTGGCGCCGGGCCGTCCTTCGAGCGGAATATTGCGCAATTGCAGTCCTTGCTACAGGAGGAGGGGAATCCTCCGCTGGTAATTGCTGTTGATACGGCCATGCGGGCGCTGCATGGCGCTGGGGTTATTCCCGATATTGTCTGTTGCATAGATCGTTATATACACGAGGATCACTTGGCTATAGCGAGCAGTCAGCAATGCCATTTAGTTTATTTCCCTGTGGTGCAAAACAGCTTGCTGACAGCGTGGCAGGGGACTCGCTATGCAGCATATGGGGATATTTCTCTATACCATGACTTGTGCGCGCTATACCCCAAAGGTCGTTTGTATCTAGGGGGCAGCGTGATTCACCCGACTATCGATTTGGCCCAACAAATGGCGGTGCAAGAGTTGGTTTTATTTGGTTGTGATTTTTGCTTTATTGATAATAAAACTCATAGTTATTGGGGCGATGAAGAGTTGGGCATACATACGCAACAGGCCATGTCTAGCTGTTACTTGCTAAACGGCCATGGCGAACGAGTACAATCCGTGCCCAATTTGGCTAGCTATCTGTCAAGTTTAGAGCTGTATTTGGAGGCGCATAAGCATCTTAAGGTTTATAACAGTTCTCGCTTAGGGGCGGCTATCGCTGGAACCTGTTATTTAGATGAGGTGAGTTTATGATAGATACCGGTGAGCTAGCTGAGCAGTTAATAGCAACAGCACATTTGTATCGTCTAGGTAAGCACCTGGAGGCTAGCAATAGAATTATTAGTCATACTGAGTCTTTTGAAGCGCTGCTGTTAACGGTGCCGCCAGTCTGTTTACCGCAGTTTCATCAAATTTCAATGAACATGTTATATGCTCAACAGCGTCAGGACTGGATAGGTTTAGCTGATGATTTGGAATACGATTTTGTTAGTCTGCTGGGGCAGCTTAATAACCCCCAAAGCTGTTAAGCTAACTATTTGTGTATAGGGCGGTTTTTCCAATAAACGGGGCTGCTGCACAGGAATAAATTAGCCCTATGAGGCTCTGTCATCTATGCTTCTGGTTCAGGCTTTTCAGTAGAAGGTATAACAGCCTATTTAATAGGCGTTTTTTTGAGGTTTCCATTGGTCGATATCACTCCATCAGCTACCACCAGCGAACAGGATCGAGCGATTATCCTCGTTGTAGAAGATAATCCTGTTGAACGTCAATTAGTGAGCAAAATCCTGCGCAATGCCGGCTTTGAGGTGGTAGCGGTAGACTGTGGTGGCGTAGTGCTGGAAACTATGGAAGCCTACCAGCCCGACTTAGTGTTATTAGATGCTTTGCTGCCGGACATTGACGGTTTTGATGTTTGTCGCGAGTTGCGCTTACACCCCAAGGGTTATTATCTGCCCATATTGATGCTTACTGGCCTAGATGATGTGGACTCGATTAACCGCGCCTATGAGGTAGGCTCTACCGACTTTTTCACCAAGCCTATCAATCACAATATGCTGATACACCGCATACGTTACCACCTGCGCTCTAGGGCGATGATGGATAAGCTGCGGGTTAGCACCCAGTCGCTGGAAAATGCCCAGCTTATCGCCAAACTGGGCTACTGGGAGTACGACTTTGGCCGTGAGCGCTTTACGATTACCAATGAGATGTTCAGTTTATACGAACTGGGTAAGGGCTGTAGCCCTGATGATAAAGCGCTGTTAGATAAGCATTGCCACCCCGATGATAAAGAGTGGGTAGAGGCCACGGTGGCCAGGGCGATCAAACAGCGCAAAGAAGCCCGTATAGAGCACCGCTTTGTGACCCCGCGGGGGCAGGTGCACTATATAGAGCTGCATTTAAATCTGATGCGTGATGAGCGCAATAACGAAAGCCATATGCTGGGTCTGGGTGTTGATATCACTGCCCGTAAAGAGTCTGAAAAAGAAATCCTACGCTTAGCTTATTTTGATCGGCTTACGCGCCTGCCCAACCGTTCACTATTGGAGCCCATGCTGGATCAAGCGATACCGCGGGCCCATGTCAGTGGCAAATGCGTGGCGGTGATGGTGCTAGATTTAGACATGTTTAGCCGTATCAATAACTCCATGGGTCACGCTGCCGGTGATGAGGTGTTGTTGCAGTTAGCTGAGCGTCTAAAACTGATGTTTAAGGTTGCTGCCCCGGACGTGGTGTTAGAAAACCTATCTACTACCAAAGAAACCATTAATTCTGGCGATAGCGAGATTATAGGGCGCATAGCCTCCGATACCTTTATCGCCATATTGCCGTTGGCGGACAGACAAAGTCACCAGGTGGCCGATTTTGCCGCCAAGATAAAATCCAGCTTTCAGCAGGCTTTTATTTATCGTGGCCAAGAGCTATTCGTTACCGCCAGTATAGGCTATGCCTATTCTGAATCAGGCGGTAGCTCCGCCGAAACCATCATTCAACAGGCTGATTTAGCGCTGCATGAGGCCAAGGCCGAAGGGCGCAATGAGATACGCCAATACAGCGGCGACTTAGTGGCCAAGGTTTCCAACCATTTATCCATACAAGGGGACTTGCGTCGCGCGCTGGATACCAACGAGTTTGAATTATTTTATCAGCCTAAAATATCAACAGTAGACCAGTCCATATGCGGTTTCGAAGCCTTGGTGCGTTGGTTTCATCCGGTTAAAGGCATGGTTCCGCCCGATCAATTTATCTCAGTTGCTGAAGATACTGGGCAAATTGTCGAGCTGGGCACTTGGGTGCTGGAAACCGCCTGTGTGCAGGCCAAGCGCTGGCTGGATGAGGGCTTGATTGATGCCAAAATGGCAGTTAATGTCGCGGCCCGCCAGTTTAAAGAAAAAAACATTACCGATTTAGTACGTAAAATACTGCAGCGCACCGGCCTACCTGCCAGCAATCTAGAGTTAGAGATGACTGAAGGGGTGCTTATGGCCGACCCCAATATCAGTAGCATTGTGGAAGTGTTGCGCAGTGAAGGGGTTTCTATAGCCTTAGATGACTTTGGCACCGGCTATTCCTCATTAAGCTATATCACCCGCTTTCCTATAGATACGATTAAAATCGATCGCTGTTTTGTCCAAAACATTACCCTAGGCTCCGATAAGGCAGCTATTGTTACCGCCGTTACCAATCTATCGCATACCTTAAATTTCAATGTGGTAGCCGAAGGGGTGGAGAATGAAGAGGAGCTGGCAGTGATTAAAGCTTTGGGCTGTGATGAGGTACAGGGCTATCACTACTGCAGGCCTATGTCGGCGGGCGACATCACTGAATGGATAAAAAACCGTCAAAAAAAACCACTGCCGCTGAGTAGTACCAATTAATATCACAATATCTCTGTCGTTTTTCGAAAATCCCGTGTCATTAAATTGACTCTCATGGCGTATTAGGCTTTACTGCATGCCATGTCGCTGTGTTGTAACAATAGTTACCACCAATAGCTGCCACCAATAAATGATAATGGGCTAAAAGCCCGGCAAGCTACACCAATACAGCCCAGTACACCCAATATAGTTTACGTTTAACTCATAGGCCTTAGTGCGCCCTCAACGGTGAAGACTAAGGCTGCTTCTTAATAAGGTTCGTGGTCCATGTGGGATGAAAATAGCGTTATTGTTGTAGATGACAATGAGCAGCGTAGGCACGATGCCGCAGTAATATTAGATTTTTTGGGTGACAGCCCTTTTAGCTGCACCGGTGAGCAATGGCGCGAGCTGATTGCCAAAGCGGAAAGTGATAGCCGTCAAGTTAAAGCCCTAATTTTGGGTGACAACAGCAGCGAAACCTTAGCGCAGCGCTTGGAGGATGCCAAGCAATGGGATGCTTCCTGCCCGGTGATTTTAATGGGCGAACACGATCTCGATAGCGTGGGCGACGAAGAGCTTAGGCATAAAGTCATCGCACAGTTAAGCTTTCCCCCCAGCTATAACAGCTTTATGGATTCCCTGCACCGAGCGCAGGTTTACCGCGAGCAATACGATATACGCGCCGGCCGCGTGCGCCAGCGCGATGTGCAGTTATTCCGCAGCCTAGTGGGCAGCAGCCGTGAGCTACAGCGGGTGCGTGAAATGATTACTCAGGTGGCCGATAAAGAAGTTACCGTCTTAGTGACTGGTGAGTCGGGCACGGGCAAAGAAGTGGTCGCCAGAACCCTGCATTACAACTCCACCCGTCGCGATAAGCCCTTTGTGCCGGTTAACTGCGGCGCTATCCCCCGCGAATTATTAGAAAGTGAATTATTTGGCCACGAAAAGGGCGCGTTTACCGGCGCTGTCACCTCGCGGGCCGGACGCTTTGAAATGGCTCAAGGTGGCACCCTGTTTTTAGATGAAATTGGCGACATGCCACTGGATATGCAGGTTAAAATTCTGCGTGCCCTGCAAGAGCGCAGTTACGAGCGGGTAGGTGGCAATAAAACCATTAAGGCCGATGTACGGGTGATCGCCGCCACACACCGCGACCTAGATAAAATGATAGACGAGGGTGGCTTCAGAGAAGATTTGTATTACCGCCTCAACGTCTTCCCCATAGAAATGCCCGCCCTGCGTGAGCGAGTGGAAGATATACCGGTGCTGCTGAACGAGCTCATCACTCGTATGGAAAACGAAAAGCGCGGCTCTATACGTTTCAACTCGGCAGCCATAATGTCGTTGTGCCATCACGAGTGGTCGGGCAATGTACGCGAGCTGGCCAACCTGGTCGAACGCATGGCCATACTCTATCCCTATGGGGTGGTGGGGGTGCAAGAGCTTCCGAAAAAATTCCGCCATGTAGACCCCGGCAATGAAGACTTAGTATTACCCGAAGGCGAGGGCGGCAGCATGCCCTCCATTGTCGACACCGATGCCACCGCGCTGTTACCCGTGAACGGCATAGACCTCAAAGAATACCTCACCAACCTAGAAAGAAGCCTTATCCAGCAAGCCATAGATGACAGCTGTGGAGTGGTCGCCCGCGCCGCCGAGCGTCTCAAAATACGCCGTACTACCTTAGTGGAGAAAATGCGGAAATATGATTTACAGCGGAAGTGACCTGCGGTCAAAGCTTTAAGCTACAAGCTACAAGTGAATGCCTATCTTGAAGCTTGCCGCTTGTGGCTTAGCGCTGCATCCCCCGCCAACTCCTTGACGAAGCCACCTCTGTGTGGCTTTTTCTGTTTATAAGTCATTGTTTTTATTGGTTTTTAAAAGTGGGCATGGCCCTTGCAATAGTACTATTAACGCAGTAGTTAGAGCCAGTTATTTGGCTTTTGTGTAACCCCTGAGATGATAGCGCTGGAGCGATAATGCCGGTAACCGCAGTGATAAGCCCTTCCACGTCCAAGCCTACAAGTGCCGCCAATACCATTAGCGATGCCTTGGCGCTGTTTAACAGTGCCTCTACGCAATTGGCCGACAACTACCATGAGATGGAGCAGCGGGTAGATACCCTCAGCGAGGAGCTGCATGAGGTCGCCGAACAGCGCTTGCATGAGCTGCAAGAGAAAGAGCGCTTATCCGACCACTTAGAAAGCCTACTTAATGTGCTGCCTTCCGGTGTCATCGTTATAGACAACCGCGGCCGCATACGCGACTGCAACCCTGCCGCCATCACCTTCTTAGGTGAGCCCTTAATTGGCGAGCTGTGGCGTGATGTGATTAGTAAAAACTTTTCTCCCCGCGGCGATGATGGCCACGAAATCTCGCTGAAAGATGGCCGCCGCGTTAGCTTGGCTACCCGCTCTTTAGAGAAGGATGGCGGTCAGCTTATTGTACTTACCGATATGACCGAAACTCGCGAGCTGCAACGCAACCTCAGCCGCCACAAGCGCTTATCGGATATGGGGCGCATGATGTCCTCACTGGCTCACCAAATACGCACACCGCTGTCGGCCGCCATGCTTTACGCCGGCCATCTCTGCGACTCGGCGCTGAGCAAAGAGCAAAGCCAGCGCTTTTCCGAAAAAATCTTATCGCGCCTGCAGCACCTAGAGCGGCAAGTACAGGACATGCTGATCTTTGTGCGCGGCGACGTCAAACTCACCGATGCCGTTAGTGCGCAGCAATTGATGGACGACCTAGAATCCGCCATCGAGGTGGTCATGGCCAGTCATCAAGCCAGCTACGAGCTGCATAATCACTGCCCCGACAAGCAGGTGCAGTGCAATAGCGACAGTATGCTAGGGGCCTTAGTGAATTTAGTGAATAACGGCGTACAGGCGGCGGGTGAGCAGCCCGCGCACCTGCGTATAGAGCTATCACAACTGCAACCCGATACGCTCAGTATTGCCATTATCGATAACGGCGTAGGTGTTAGTAAGCAGGTACTTGCTAACCTGGATGAGCCCTTTTATACAACTAAGCCGCAAGGCACCGGCTTAGGTTTGGCGGTGGTGCGGGCAGTGGCACAAGCCCATCATGGCCAGTTTAGCCTCAGCCCTGAACCCGGCGGCGGTTGTCGCGCCTGCATCACCTTGCCGCTGATCAATAATGCTGGCCAGGGAGCAGAGTATGAGTAACACTCCAAGCCTAAAAGCCACCATTTTAGTGGTGGAAGATGACTTAGACCTGCGTGAAGCCTTAGCCGACACGTTGGAGTTGGCCGGTTGTAAGGTCACTCAAGCCGACAGCGCCGAGCAAGCCCTCACGCTATTGCCTAGGCAAGCCTTTGATATGGTGGTGTCTGACATCAATATGGGAGCGATGGATGGCATGGCGCTATTAAAAGCTGTGCGTCAGGATTACCCGCAACTGCCCATGTTATTGATTACCGCCTATGGCAGTGTCAGTGCTTCGGTAGAGGCTATACGCAATGGTGCCGTGGACTATTTGGTTAAGCCTTTTAAGCCACAACTATTGGTGGATACGGTAAGCCGCTATGTGGGCGTGGCCAGCCCCGGCGACGATGAAGGCCCGGTAGCGGTAGAGCCCTCCAGCCAGCAATTACTGCAATTGGCCCAGCGCGTGGCTGCCACCGATTCTACGGTATTAATCTGTGGCGAGTCGGGCACTGGTAAAGAGGTGTTGGCGCGTTATATACACCAGCAATCCAGCCGTGCCCAGCAGCCTTTTATCGCGATTAACTGTGCCGCCATACCCGAGAATATGTTGGAGGGGATGTTATTTGGCCACGAGAAGGGCGCGTTTACCGGCGCCTATACCAGCATGCCGGGAAAGTTTGAGCAAGCCAATGGTGGCACGCTGTTATTAGATGAAATTTCGGAAATGGATATTAGCCTGCAAGCGAAGTTGCTGCGGGTAATCCAAGAGCGCGAAGTAGAGCGTTTAGGCGGCCGTAAAACCATTAGCTTGGATGTGCGTATTCTAGCCACCACCAACCGCCATTTAGCGGACGATGTAAAAAACGGCCGTTTTAGAGAAGATTTATATTATAGGCTCAGCGTATTCCCCCTCAACTGGCTGCCACTGCGCGAGCGCAAGCAAGATATACTCGCCATCGCCCAGCGGCTATTAAACAATCACACGGTAAAAATGGGTCGGGTCAACGCCTGCTTTGACCAAGCGACTCAGCAAACCCTGATCAATCACCCTTGGCCGGGCAATGTGCGGGAGTTGGATAATGTGGTGCAGCGCGCCTTAATTATGCAGTCTGGCAATGTCATTACCGTCGCCGATCTGCGCATAGACCCTTTCGCTCCAGCGGGCTTAGCGCCAACCGGTTTAACCCCAGCAGGTTTAACAAGTGTCGCAGTAGAGTCCTTAGATGACAGTAATGTGTTGGGCAGTGACTTACAGCAGCGTGAATTTGAAATTATTCTAAGCACCCTGCGTTCCGAAAACGGCTCGCGCAAAAACACCGCCGAAAAACTGGGTATTAGCCCCAGAACCCTGCGTTATAAAATTGCGCGCATGCGTGATAATGGCATAAGCCTAGGGGCTTAGAAGTCGCCGCAGGCGACAGGGGTAAGCTACAAGCGGCAAGCTATAAGTAAAAGAAAAAACGGACTTAGTAATTTAGAGGGAGGCAAGTTAACATTTTTACAGCTTACAGCTTACAGCTTACAGCTTACAGCTTACAGCTTTGGCTGCCGCTGTCAGCCAATCAAACCGCTTTCGCTAATACCCCATCAAACCCATCTTGCTCGTGATACAACTGATGCCAGTAAGGGTTTAGTGGTTCAGGTTGGGACTTCTTTTCGTCGGCTTCACTTTGCAAAAATATCATCCAAGCTATGGCGGTGCTGTAGCGTAGGTTGGTGATAAGTTCGCTATCGGGGTCTTTTAGAAATTGGTGCTGGCTGGCTAGGCCACGTACTCGGCTAGCGAGGTCGGGCTGAAAGGCTAGGTAGTTATCCCACACGCTGCGGTGTTGGCTAGAGCTAATTTGGAATAGCCCCAAGCCTTGGTGGTCTTCACAAAAAGGGTTGCCAGCAGACTCTTGGTTGGCAACGCCTAGCAGCATATGGGAGGCCGCGGGTGAATACATCTCTAAATAATGGAGGGTGGGTTCTATCACATACTGGCATAGATGGGTGTTATCAATATTCATATGAAGCCAGCCTTGCTGCTGCGCTAATGCCTTAATGTCGTTACCGACTGTTTTATTATTTAAAGCACAAACTGTTCCGCTTTTTGGTAAAACAGCTCACGGGGCGTGGCTGTAGTTGTTATGTGGCGAACAATTTGTATTTTGCTATTGCTAGGTTTAGACCTAATTAGCAGCTTACGCCAGTTTTTTCTAAAAATTTTAAGCGCTTACAGCATATTTCTCGATTTATTCTTTTTATGCTGGCTAAGCTGCTGGTTTTAAACGCTTAAGTCTTATAAGCGGTAGCCGGTAAAGACGACTACGTCATAAAAGCGTTGTTCAGTGCATAGTCTTGGCTATTGTCAACGTATTCAATGCGGCAGCTTTCAACTAAAATGCCGCTAATGAGAAATACTTTGAAGGAGCTAGGCATGAACTACTCGGACTCGCCAGTCTTGTATTCCATTGCTGTAGGGGCGGCCGCGCTGATTGCCATGTACTTGTTCCGTATTCAGGCGCAGCGCTTGATAGAGCAATTCTTTCGCGTCTTACAAAAACAATTCCGTTTATTATCAAAGATTTGCATACGTTCAGAGCAGCGGGTCAGGTTGCGTCACTACGAAGTCACTAAAGCCTTGGTTGAGGTGTTGTCGCAGCGCCGGGTACAGCGCCGCTATGGAGATATAGAAGGGCGGGTGCATAAAGAGCTGGCCTACTACAAAGATAAAGCAGCAGTCGTCAGCGAGCACTTAACGGTGTTACAGCGTGACTATGAAGACAGTGCTCACATCCCGCCACCCTCGCCGGAGTGGGTGGCTGCGGTAGAAGCTATCGCGCAAATTGAAAATGATGACCGCAATAGCGATGTGATGGTAAAAATTTTAGCGGATATGCACAGTACCGTGCAGTTACATCAGCAAGATGCTATGCGTGAACACCGCTGGAGTGTCAGCAACCGACACAAATTGTTAGCTGGGCTAGAGTCACAGTGGCGCCGTTTAGGGCAATTACTAGCCGCAACTGAAGGCAAAAGCGCCGTTTTGCAGCGAGATATACGCAGATTGGACCAAGAGATGTGCCGTTATGAATTACTCACGGCGGGTAATGGTCAGGGTTTTATGGCCTCGGTGCTAGCACGCTTCTTTATTGCCAGCTCGCTGGTGTTTGTTGCAGCCATGATTGGTTTTTATAATAGTCAGTTATTGTTATTACCTTTTGCTCAGCAGCTAGGGGAAAGCGTAGCGCTGGGTCTGCCGGTATTGGCCATGCACAGCGCCATGCTGGTGTTATCCTCGGTGCTGCTGTGCGAAACCACAGGCACTACCCATATGTTACCGCTGCTAGCTCCGGTCAAATCTTGGGTTAAAAACACCTTAGCGACAGTGGCGGGGCTGATGTTGTTGGCGCTGTCAGTATTATCGGCCAGTTGGGCGGGGGGCTTGCAAAGTATGGCGTCCGTGCTGCAAGCCGACATGAACCAATGGTCGCTGGCGGTAATGAGCTTTTTTGCTTGCTGGTTGTTTGCCGCCATCGTGATGCCGTTGGAGTATGCGGTACAAACCTTTAGGCCCGTGTTAAGCAGTAGCTTACAGCTGATACTGTATTGTGCGAGTGTGATATTTAGGGTGCTGGCCTCGCTCAGTGTTGAGCTGGGGCGTTTGGCTATGCGGGTTTATGACGCGGTGATTTTTATCCCCCTACAGGTAGATGCCAAAATAAAAGCGCAGCTGCTTAAGGCGCAGCAAAGTAAGGATTTATTGGGCGCGGGGGTAGGGGCTACCAGCATGACATTTAATGAAGAGCAAGTAGATTGCTCTAATGTAACTCAAATAGATTTCAGCGCTTACTCAAAAAAAGGTGAGGGGCAATAGGCCATAGCCAAGAAAAGCCTAGGGCTTTATGGGCTATAGTTATTATTACTCATTGACTTCACAGTGAGGCAGTATATAATGCCGCCTAGCTTGAAAGTACGTTTTTTACAATATGCACACCATTTCGATAGTCGTTTAGATACTCGTCCTGATTTCATAAGTAATAGCATCACTTCCAGCCCAACGGCCAATATTGGCTTTATTTACTTTTGAAAATTTAGGATACAACTATGTCTAATACTACTGGTACTGTTAAGTGGTTTAACGAATCTAAAGGTTTTGGTTTCATCGAGCAAGAAAGCGGCCCAGACGTGTTCGCGCACTTCTCTGCTATTTCTGGTTCAGGCTTCAAAACTTTGGCCGAAGGCCAGCGCGTTGAGTTCACTGTAACTCAAGGCCAAAAAGGCCCACAAGCCGAGAACATCGTAGCTATCTAATTAGTTCGCTAATTAAGCTATAAGCAAACTCGCAAGGGTTTGAAAAAAGGGTAAGACTTCGGTCTTACCCTTTTTTATTGCCTGTTAAAAAGACTGGCTAAGCCCTCTAGTCATGCTGGCCTTGAGCCGGCATTCAGAAAGTTATGAGGTCAGTTGTTACTAGCAAAGTGAAAGGCAGACATAATGCAGCTTTTATCGTGCTGCTAACTGTCTAGGTAACAATTGGAGGGACTGATTAAATGGATGCCGGCTTGGGGGCCGGACACGTACGATTTTAATCGGACGTGCGTGACACGGCATTCAGTGCTTTAAGGTGGGCTTGAGTATAGCAGATGCCGGCGCAAGGCCGGCATGGCTAGATAGCTTAGCGGTTACCGCTATTATTACCGCCACTGTTAGTGCGGGAGGGGCGACCGCCACCGCTAGGTTTGCTGCGGCGATTGCTGCTAGGGCTGCTATCGTTTGCACCCGTTGTCGATCTTCTAGCGCCAGAGCGGCCGGGCGGTTTATGGCCCTGCGCGTTTTCGCCCGAGCGCTGGCCGTCGCGGTGGCCGGGGCTAGGCTTTTTCGGTTTTCTGGGGCTAACGGGTCGGGTATTTAAACGCGATTCTGGCAGCGGGTGGGTGGGTTCAAAACCAGCCAAACTCTTGCGGGGGATTAAGGCTTGTATTAGGCGCTCTATATCGGCTAGCAATTTAAACTCGTCGGCGCATACCAACGATACCGCTTCGCCTTCGGCTCCCGCGCGGCCGGTGCGACCTATACGGTGCACATAGTCTTCCGAAACATGGGGCAACTCGTAGTTTACTACATGGGGCAGCTGGTCTATGTCTATGCCGCGGGCGGCGATGTCGGTGGCGACTAACACCTGTACGGTGCTGTCTTTAAAGTTAGCTAGGGCTTTGGTGCGTGCGCCCTGGCTTTTATTTCCGTGTATCGCTGCGGCTGCTATGCCTGCGTCTTCTAGCTGCTTGGTTAAGCGGTTGGCGCCGTGCTTGGTTTTACTGAATACCAGCACTTGTCGCCAGTTATTGTCTTTAATCAGTTTTATCAACAAGCTAGTTTTGCGGGTTTTATCAACCGGGTATACCGACTGGGTTACGGTTTTGGCGGCGGCATTACGTGGCGTCACTGAAATTTCTACCGGGTCGTGTACCAGGCCTTTAGCCAGCGCGCGTATGTCATCAGAAAACGTAGCAGAGAATAAAAGGTTTTGACGTTTCGGCGGTAACACGGCAATAATTTTTTTAATGTCGCGTATAAAACCCATATCCAACATGCGGTCAGCTTCGTCCAGTACTAATACTTCTAGCTGTTTAAAGTTAATGGCGTTTTGGTTGTATAAATCCATCAGGCGGCCGGGGGTGGCTACTAGTATGTCCACACCTTTGCGCAGCTTCATCATTTGAGGGTTAATTTTAACGCCGCCAAAAACGATAGCTGATTTAAGCGGTAAGTTTTTGCCGTATAGCGCTACGCTTTCGCCTACCTGTGCCGCTAGCTCGCGGGTGGGGGTAAGCACTAAGGCGCGAACTTGGTTGACTTGGGCTTTGGGGCCTTTGGATAGTAGTTCTAGTAGTGGCAGGGTAAAACCTGCGGTTTTGCCGGTGCCGGTTTGGGCGGCGGCCATAATATCTTTGCCCTCAAGTACGGCGGGTATGGCCTGCGCTTGTATGGGGGTAGGGCTGTCATAGCCTTGTTCGGCAACAGCCTTAAGAATAGGGGCTGATAAGCCTAGATCGGTAAATTTCATTGATGTGTCTCTGATGGCGTGCGCAGCAAAAAAAAGTGCTGGATAGTCGCTCGCATATAGTGTGGCGCATGAGATTAATGGCTGGGTGTACCTTGCCAAGACCGCCATGCTGGGGGCGTGCAGCTTACAGTAAGCTTGGCTGCAGTGCCATGTTTTACTGGGCTGGGGGGTAACTAATAATAGAAGTTAGCTAATAAAAAAGGAGGAAAGTAATAAGAGAGCCTAGCAGCTGAGCGTCACTAGGCTATCAATAGCCAGGTTTATTGGCTGGCGGTTTTAAGGCGGCTGCCCCAGCGTCTAAATTCGCGGTACACATCCTGCCAGTAGCTTACGCTAGTCATGCGGTTTAAATGATTGCTATTGGTGCCGATATCACCGGTTGTAAGCTTGTCGGTGACGCGTAGCAACACTTGCTGGCTATTGGCGTCTACCAGCTCGGTGACTATGGTCATGCGGCTGCTTTCTTGTACAAAGCTTTTGTCGGGCTGAATAATAGAATTTTTAATGGGTGCGGTAAGGTAAAAATCGCTAATGCGGCTGCGCACGATTAAGTTGCCTTGGGCGTTAATACTCTTGCCAAAACCCTCAACAAAACCTTTGCTGGCGCGGGCTTGAAAATAGCCCATCTCCTTTTCGCTAAATTGAAAATCTTCATCGCTTAAGGTGGGTAGGCTATTGGTGCGGCGCTCGTCGCTGTAAGCCAGCGGCATAGTTTCAAACTGTATATTGCTGTATTGGCTAAAGTCGGCACCGGGGCGTAGGTATAGGATATCAAAGCTAGATTGCTGTACCAGTTGTAAACCATCGTCAGATTGCTGCGGGGAAGGGGGGGTGCTCATGCAGCCAGTGATTAATAAAGCGGTAATCAAAAAGAGTAGTGCGGTTTTCATGGTCGTATCCTGTTGATGGTTAGACGCGGGGCTGGTACAGATAGTACATGGACAGCGCTAGCCCGGCTAGGTTCATTACCGGGCGGCGCGGTGCAGGGCTGTTAGCTGCTTTAATTTTAGCAAGCTACTGGGTTTAGTTGCCTTGATACTCTGGGTCAGTTTTATCTAAAAAGGCATTAATGGCGCGCTGGTGATCTTGGCTATGGTGGCAGCTAGCTTGGTAGCTGGAGCATAGGTCTAAAAAGTCAGCCAGTTCTAATCGCTGTGCGCTTTTCATTAGTCGCTTGGTCATGCGCAGGGCCTGCGGTGGCTTGCTGGCAAAGTTGGCGGCTAGCTCTTGGGCGCGGGGCAGCAGTTGCTCAGCGCTGACCAGCTCTAATAAAATGCCCATCTCTTTGGCTTCGTCCGCTTTAATTAGCCGGCCACTAAAAGTAAGCTCGGCTGCGCGTTGGTAGCCGATTAAACGCTGCAAAAACCAAGCGCCGCCATCACCGGGAATAATACCTAAATTAATAAACGTTTCGCCCAGCAAGGTGTGCTCAGAACCTATGCGTATATCGCACATGCAGGTGAGGTCAAAACCCGCGCCTATGGCTGCACCGTTAATGGCGGCGATGGTGGGTATTTCTATGCTGTGCATGGCTAGGCTAATGCGTTGTATGCCGCGTCTATAATTTTCGGCTATCTCGGCGGGGCTGCCGCCAAAGATACCGTTGCCGTCGCGCATTTCTTTAACGTTGCCGCCAGAGCTAAACGCCTTACCGTTGCCAGTAATAATTAAGCAGCTCACAGTGTTGTCGCGGTTGATCCACTCTACCGTGTTGCAAATATCATCTATTAAGGTGGTGCCGGTTAGGGCGTTGCGTACGTCATCGCGATTAAAGCTTAAGGTGGCGACACCCTTGCTGATGGTTAAAGTGGCGTCGGTTAAACTGGGGGCATTGGACATGGTGTATACCTGTAGTAAAGATTATTTTTTTGGGATTAGTGCTAGCAACAAATATTAACACTGTTGGGGTGACGTTTACTCGTGGTTCGAATCTTTTGAGCCTCTCTGGGCTAGCAACGCTTACATGCATGGTGGCTCTAGGTTATTTACGAGATTCCGGATCGGAGGCCGGAATGACATATACTCTCTTTTGCTGCTGGCATTTAGCTTGTAGGATTTTATTGGCTGCGGGCATTAGCCACTTTTGAGCCGCTGCTGCGTTGTAAAAAATCACTAATATAGCGGCCGGCAGTCAGTAATTTGTCGAGGTTCACGCCGCTGTGTATCTGTAAACCATCTAGCATATACAGTACATCTTCGGTGGCGACATTACCGCTGGCCCCTTTGGCGTATGGGCAGCCGCCTAAGCCTGCAATAGAGCTATCCACCACGCTCACGCCATGCAATAAGGCGGCGTAAATATTGGCCAGTGCTTGGCCGTAAGTGTCGTGAAAATGCACCGCCAATTTCTCTACCGGCAGCCGCTGTGTGCATAGCGCCAACATCTCACTGACCTGGCCGGGTGTGCCTACGCCTATGGTGTCGCCTAATGAAATTTCATAACAGCCCATGCTAAATAATTGCTCGGCGATGTCGGCTACTACGATAGGGCTAACGGCACCTTCATAGGGGCAGCCCAGCACGCAGGAAATATAACCGCGCACCGGTATATTGGCTTGTTGGGCGGCATCCAGAATAGGGGCGAAGCGCTGTAGGCTTTCGGCTATAGAGCAGTTAATATTTTTTTGGCTAAAGGCTTCCGAGGCTGCAGCAAAAATAGCCACTTCATTTGCACTGGCCGCTATGGCGCGCTCATAGCCTTGCATATTGGGGGTGAGTGCGGCGTAAGTGGTATTGGCTGCGCGTGAGATGCCTTGAAATACTGCATCGCTATCGGCCATTTGTGGCACCCACTTGGGGTTTACAAAACTACCGGCTTCTATGCTGTTAAGGCCGGCGTCGGTGAGTAGCTCTATCAGTTTTATTTTAACGGCGGTGGGTATGGTTTGCTGCTCGTTTTGCAGGCCATCGCGGGGGCCTACTTCTACGATTCTAACTTTTTTGGGTAGTGCTGCTAGGTTCATGCTGGGTCTCTGTTTTTTAACGGGAGATGTTAGCCGTTAATATTCATATAAGTTTTGTGACTGTCATACCCATAGCATTCGCTACACTCATGGGGCAGGCCCTACCGGCCACCGAGCCGGTATCCAATCGATATATGTGCGAAGTTTATAGTCTGTAGAACAACGTATATCGTAAAACAGTGGGTGCCGGCTCAAGGCCGGCACGACGAGATAAAGATGAATTCTCTGTACTGTCTTACCGGCCTACGAGCCGGTATCCATACGATTTATATTCGCAGTTTGTCAGTTGCAGAATAACGCATATCGCAAAACTCTGGCTACAGGCGCAATATTATTGATTCCACTCGGCTTTACGTTTTTCTAAAAAGGCAGTCAGGCCTTCTTGGCCCTCTGGGCAGGCGCGGCGCTGGGCGATAACCTCGCAGGTTTTTTCTATCACCCCATCACCTATGGGTTGCTGGCCTAGGGCAAAAATAAGTTGCTTGGCGGCAGCCATGGCGCTGGGGCCGTTGCTAAGTAGGTTGTTGCTTATATTTTTTATGCAGTTATCCAGCTCTGCCTCAGCGACTATCTCTGAGGCTATGCCTAATTGCAGCGCAAGCTGGGCGTTGATTACTTCGGCGCTAATGCAATAGCGGCGGCAGGCGCGTTCACCTATGGCGGCGATCACATAGGGGGCGATAGTGGCGGGGATTAAACCAATTTTTACTTCGCTTAAACAAAAGCGGGCATCGCTGCTGGCCACCACTATGTCACAGCAACAGGCTAAACCCACGGCGCCACCGTAGGCGGCACCCTGTATGCGGGCGATGGTGGGTTTGCTCATAAAATTAAGGGTTTTTAGCATCTCAGCTAAACCGCGGGCATCTTGTAGGTTTTGCTCATAACTAAAGCTGGCCATGCGTTTCATCCACGCTAGGTCACCACCGGCAGAAAAGTTTTTACCGGTAGAGGCCAGCACCATAGCGCGCACCTGCGGGTCGCTATCGACTTGTTTAAACGCCGCCGTTAATTGCGCAATGATTTCGTCATCAAAGGCATTATTTTTTTCGGGGCGGTTAAGGGTAACCGTGGCTATGCCCTGCGCGTTAATAGTGGTAGTTACTGTGTCGCTCATACTATGGCCTTTATGTTGGTGGTAGTGCCGCTATCAATGGCGTGAAGTTTAGCATGGCTAGGTGGAGGCTAAACGTGTTTGGACAAAGCTGTTTAGAAAAGTGTATGGGTACCGGCTCAAGGCCGGTAGGGCCTGCCCCATAAGCGTAGCGAATGCTATGGGTATGACAAAAAAATAGTGTTAGGTGTTTTAGCCTATCGCTTTTAGTCGTAACTGCACGGTTAAACCTACACCCCGTCATACCGACCTTGAGCCGGTATCCATCTAGTTAATACCCACTGGAATAATGTTACAGCTATTACTCTATACACCATCAAAACAAACCCCTAGCGACTAGTGACTATTATCCAGAGACTGGCAACTAGAGACTAGGAACTCTTCCCCTAGTAACTGTTCATCACATCCTAAACAAACCAAATTTAGTTTCTGTTATAGGCGCATGCAAGGCCGCCGCTAAAGCTTTACCCAGCACCGCCCGAGTATCTTTGGGATCTATCACTCCATCGTCCCATAACCTGGCCGATGCGTAGTAAGGGTGGCCTTGCTGTTCGTATGTGTCTTTAATGGGTTGTTTAAAGTCTTTTTCTTCCTGTTCGCTCCAGGCTTCGCCGTTTTTGTTTTTTTGATCGCGTTTTACTTGGGCCAATACGCCGGCGGCTTGTTCGCCACCCATCACACTAATGCGGGCATTGGGCCACATAAATAAAAATCGGGGGTCGTAGGCGCGGCCGCACATGCCGTAGTTGCCTGCGCCAAAAGAACCGCCTATTAACACGGTAAGCTTGGGCACTTGGGCGGTGGCTACCGCAGTCACCATTTTGGCACCATTTTTAGCTATGCCGCCTTGTTCGTATTGTTGCCCCACCATAAAGCCGACGATATTTTGCAAAAAAATAATCGGTGTTTTGCGCTGGGCGCATAGCTCTATAAAATGGCAGCCTTTTAAGGCCGACTCGCTAAATAAAATACCATTGCTGGCCACTATGCCTACCGGGTTACCGTAGAGGTGGGCAAAACCGCATACTAGGGTTTTACCATACAGCGCTTTAAATTCGTGAAATTCAGAGCCATCCACCAAGCGGGCGATAACCTCATGCATGCTATACACCTGCCTGCTGTCGGTGGGGATAATGCCGTAGAGCTCCTCGGCAGAGTACAAAGGCTCAGCGCTTGCTTGCGCTGGGGGTGAAATTTTTTGACTATTGAGGTGGAAAACCGCCTGCCGTACTAATTGCAGTGCATGTAAATCGTCCTCCGCATAGTGGTCGGCTACACCAGACTTGCGGCAGTGTACTTCGGCACCGCCTAAATCTTCAGCGCTCACTTTCTCGCCGGTGGCGGCTTTAACCAGCGGCGGCCCCGCTAAAAAAATAGTGCCCTGATTTTTAACAATAATAGATTCGTCGGCCATGGCGGGCACATAGGCACCACCGGCGGTGCAAGAGCCCATCACACAGGCAATTTGGGCAATGCTTTTAGCGGACATAGTGGCCTGATTAAAAAAAATACGACCAAAGTGTTCGCGGTCGGGGAACACCTCATCTTGATGGGGCAGGTTAGCGCCACCGGAATCTACCAAGTAAATACAGGGCAGTCGGTTTTGCTCGGCAATAGTTTGCGCCCGTAAATGTTTTTTAACGGTAAGCGGGTAATAGGTGCCGCCTTTAACCGTGGCATCATTGGCAATAATCATGCACTGCTGGCCGTGCACTATACCTATGCCGGTGATAATACCTGCGGCTGCTACCACCTCTTCGTAAACGTTATAAGCCGCAAGCGGAGAGAGCTGAAAAAACTGCGAACCTTGATCGATTAATAACTGAATTCTATCGCGCACCAACAACTTGCCACGGTCTTGGTGGCGCTGTTGATTTTTTTCACCACCGCCTAGTTTTATCGCTGCCAGCACCGCCTGCAAATCATCTACTTGGGTTTGCATATGGGCAGCATTTTTTGCATAGGCAGGGCCTTGCTTGTCTATGTTACTTTTTATAATGCTCATATAAGAAGTCTCTAGTTGGCAGTCGCTAGTCTCTAGCAAGGAGTCTCTAGAAAATAGTCGCTAGCTTCTAGTCTTTAGTCTTTGTTTTTTCTAGCGACTAGAGACTATTAACTAGTGACTGTCGCCTAGCGACTCTCGTTAAACAATTCCCGGCCTATTAACATACGACGTATTTCCGAAGTGCCTGCGCCTATTTCATACAGCTTGGCATCGCGTAGTAGGCGGCCGGTGGCGAAGTCGTTGATGTAGCCATTACCGCCCAGCGCTTGTATGGCTTGCAAGGCCATTTGAGTGGCTTTTTCGGCGGTGTATAAAATAACCCCGGCAGCATCTTTGCGTGATTGTTCGCCGCGATCGCAGGCGCTGGCCACCGCATATAAATACGCGCGGCAGGCAGATAATTCGGTATACATATCGGCTAGTTTGCCTTGCATTAGTTGAAACTCGCCTATGCTTTGGCCAAATTGTTTGCGGTCGTGTACATAGGGCAGCACTACATCTAGGCAGGCTTGCATAATTCCCACCGGGCCGGCGGCTAATACACTGCGCTCATAATCTAAGCCGCTCATTAATACGTTTACGCCCAGCCCTAGGCCACCCAAAATATTGGCAGCGGGTACGGCGCAATCTTGAAACACCAACTCACAGGTATTGGAGCCGCGCATGCCTAACTTATCCAGTTTTTGATGGCGGCTAAAACCGGCGCTGTCGCGCTCGACGATAAAGGCGGTAATGCCTTTGGCACCGGCTTGGCTATCGGTTTTGGCGTAGATGACATAGGTGTGGGCATCGGGGCCGTTGGTAATCCACATTTTGTTGCCGTTTAAAATATAGTGCTCGCCCTTTTTAACCGCCTTTAATTGCATGCTCACCACATCAGAGCCGGAGTTAGGCTCAGACATAGCCAGCGCGCCTATGTGTTCACCGCTGCACAGCTTAGGTAAATAGTGTTTTTTTTGTTGCTCGTTGCCGTTTTTAAAAATTTGATTCACGCATAAATTACTGTGCGCGCCATAAGAGAGCGCAACAGACGCCGAGGCGCGGCTAATCTCTTCCATGGCAACCACATGGGCCAAATAACTCATGGCGCTACCGCCATAGTCTTCGCTAACAGTAATGCCCAATAAGCCCAGATCGCCAAACTTTTTCCACATATCCATGGGGAACTCATTGCTGGCATCAATCTGTTGGGCGCGGGGGGCTAGCTCTTGCTGGCAAAACTGATAAACGCTGTTGCGCAGCATGTCTATCTCTTCACCCAGGTGATAGTTGAGGCTAGGGTAGTGGCTGTTCATGGGCGGCTCCTTATAAAAGGATTAGCGATAGGCTTTAAAACCTTAGGCGACATTTTCTTTGTGCGTTAAGCTGGCTAGGCATTGCTGCTCGGATTTTTTCAGCTCTGCCAGCATAGTCTTAATATCTTGTTGCTGCTGTTTTAGTCGTGTACGCTTCTCGCGTATTTTAATAATCAGCCTTTCTAGCTGCTGCTGATTACCGTGTTGTGGGTTATAGAGATCAATAATGCCGCGGCTTTCCTGTAGGCTAAACCCCAGCCGCTTACCTCGTAAAATGAGCTGTAGTTTAACGTTGTCGGCATCGCTGTAGATGCGGTTGTTGCCCTGGCGCTGTGGTGTCAATAAGCCCTTTTCTTCATAGAAGCGTATGCTACGGGTAGAGATGTCAAAGGCTGTAGCCAGTTCGGTGATGCTGTAGACTTTACGCATTGGTTGGCGGCCTGAAGGAGGGGTGTATTCAGACTAGTTTCCGTTTACGTTAACGTCAATATTGATATTGTCATAATAATGACCATAGCTATGGCTTAGTGTCGTAATGTAGCTACGCTTAGAGAGCTTGTTTTTATTTTAAACGGAGGGAGCCGCATAACTATTTACCTGATTAAGGAGTGATGGATGGCGTTAAAACTGTTGGTAAGCCGGGTTGCCTTGTCTTTTATTATTAGCACTATGGCTTATGCTGAAGAAGTAAGAATAGCTATGGGTAATTTCGAGCCCTATTATATAGAGAGCAAAAATGGCGGTGTTTTTGCCGATATTATTAGTGCAGCATTTCTCCATATTCCTAATTACCACCCTAAGTACATTTATGGCCATAGCAATGAAGATTTGTGGGCTAGCTTTGATTCTGGTCATGTTGATGCAGCCAGTAATTTTTTTGGCACAGTAATAAAAAAAGGCTGTTTGACTAATCCTGTTTTTCGTTTTAGTGATATGGCTGTTACTAAGGCCAGTAGCGCGCTAGCCATTAATCATCTTGATGATTTAAAAGCAAAAAGCATAGTCGCTTATCAGGGAGCGAAAGAACTATTAGGCGACGATTTTGGTCTTGTGGTAACGGCGGCTTATCAGGAAGTTGCCAAGCCAGAGCTGCAGGTGCGCATGTTGGTGGCGGGCCGATATCAGGTCAGTGTGGGGGATAAGTTTATTTTTTTACAGGCCGTTAAAAATTTAAATACTAAAGAGATACAACCGCAAGATTTCAAGCTCCATGACCTGTTTCCCCCCACGTATACTCGTTTGGCGTTTCACGAAAAGTCGCTATGTGAAAAGTTTAATCTAGCTTTAGAGCGCATTAAGCAAAGTGGCCAGTACGAAGCCATCTACCAGTCTTATTTAAGTGACTTAAATTACCCCTAAAGTATCTCTAGAGCTATGGCGGTAGCCTCGCCGCCGCCTATGCAGAGGCTGGCCACCCCTTTGGTTTTGCCTAGGCGCTTTAAGGCGTAAATCAGGGTGACAACGATGCGCGCGCCCGATGCTCCTAAGGGGTGACCTAAGGCGCAGGCGCCGCCGTGTATGTTGACTTTGCTGTGGTCTAGGCCCAGCTGTTGGATGGCTAGCATGGTGACTACGGCGAAGGCTTCGTTGATTTCCCAGAGATCTACATCGCGTGCTGCCCAGCCGATTTTGTTGAGTAGTTTTTGTATGGCGCCTATAGGGGCTAGGCAAAAGTCGCTGGGGTTTTGGGCGTGGCTGCTTTGGCCTATGATGCGTGCCAGTGCGGGTATGCCTTGTTGTTGGGCGCTAGATTCGCGCATTAATATTAGCGCGGCTGCGCCGTCGGAGATGGAGCTGGCGTTGGCGGCGGTAATGCTGCCGTTGTTAGTAAAGGCGGGTTTTAGTTGGGGGATTTTTTCGGGTTGGGCTTTGCCGGGTTGTTCGTCTTGGGTAATGATGCGTTCGCCGTTGCGGCTGTTAAGGGTAACGGGGGCTATCTCTTCGTCCATGAGTTGTAGGCTGTTGGCATGCTGGGCGCGTTGCAGTGACTCTATGGCGTAGGCGTCCATGGCTAGTCGGCTGATGTGGTAGGCATCGGCGGTGCTTTGGCCAAACAGGCCCATTAGGCCGCCGGTTTCGGCATCTTCTAAACCGTCTAATAATAAGCTGTCTAATACCTCGCCGTGGCCCAACCGCATGCCTTGCCGGGCTTTGGGTAATAGATAGGGGGTGGCGCTCATATTTTCCATACCGCCGGCAACGATTACCTCGGCATTGCCCGCGGCTATTTGATCGCGGCCTATCATGATGGCCTTCATGCCCGAGCCACAGACTTTGCTAATCGTGGTGCAGGGTATGGACGTGTCTAGCCCGGCCTTGAGTGAGGCTTGTCTGGCGGGGGCTTGTTTTAAACCGGCAGATACTACATTGCCAAAATACACCTCGTCTATGTTAAGGCTTGCGCCGGTTGCCGCTGTGCAGTTTGCTGCGACTTGGGCCAGCGCGGCTTTAATGGCTACCGCACCTAATTCGGGGGCGGGGGTGTTGGCGAACTCGCCTTGTAGGCCGCCCATGGCGGTGCGTTTGGCGGCGACGATGACGATGTTGTTATTGCTGCTGTTGTGATTGTTAGTATTCATAGTTTTTAAGCCGACGATTTATACTGTGCAGGTTTTTATAGTAGCAGTTGCCGCTGTGTGCATTAGGTTTTCCAAACAGGTTTACGTTTTTCTATAAACGCACTCACCCCTTCTTGTTGATTTTCATCCTCCCATAGCTGCACGAACAGCTCGCGCTCTTTTTGTGAACCTTGAGCCAAGCTATTGTTGCGGGCTTGCATAATCAATTGTTTACAGTGGCGCATGGCAGTGGGGGATTGCAGAGCGGCTTTATCGGCCAACGCTAAGGCTAGGTTTAACACTTCGCCGGTGGCGACTAGCTCTTGCACTAGGCCTATGCGCAGGGCGGTGTTGGCATCTATACGTTCGCCTAGCAGTATCATGCGTTTAGCCCAGGCTTCGCCTATTAACCAAGGCAGTTGCTGTGTGCCCAAGCCGCAGGGTAATAAACCTACTGAGGCTTCGGGTAGGGCCATGTGTGCTTGTTGTTCGCATAGGCGTATGTCGCAACAGAGCGCGGCTTCTAAACCGCCGCCCATGGCATAGCCGGTAATGGCGGCGATAGATACGCCTTGGTAATCGGTTAGTGTTTGAAAAGCTTTGCCAAAAGTTTCGGCAAAGTCTACGGCCTGTTGTTTATTGTTGTGGTTCACTAGGTTGAGGTCGGCACCGGCGCTAAAAAACTTTGCGCTATTACTGTGAATAATTAACGCGCGGTTATTACTATCGCTATTAAGTGTATTCACCATGCTGGTTAATTGCTGCAAGCTGGCTAAGGTCCAGGTGTTAGCCGGCGGATTATTTAAGGTGATAATGGCCGTCTGGTTTTGATGTTGTAGTAGTAGGGCGTTATTCATGATTTGTTAGTCTCCAGTCTCCAGTCTCCAGTCTCCAGTCTCCAGTCCCTAGTTTTTAGTCTCTAGTTCCTAGATTCTAGGTTAGGTTTATAAGATGTCTTTCAGTAAATCTCTGGCAATAATCAGCCGCTGAATTTCGCTAGTGCCTTCGTAAATAGTAGTTAGCCTTACATCGCGGCTCATGCGTTCTAGCGGGTGATCTTGTAAATAACCGGCGCCCCCTAATAATTGCAAAGCGGTATAGCAGGCGTGGTTGGCCTTTTCTGAGGCGTATAACTTGGCCATGGCGGCTTGGGTGGCAAAGGGTTGGCCCTGTTGTTTTAATGTGGCGGCTTGCATGAGTAGCAGGCGGGCAGCTTCAAGCTCGGTGTAGCAGTCGGCTATCATCCATTGCAGGCCCTGAAAGTGGCCTAGCTTTTGGCCGAATTGTTCGCGCTCACCGACAAATTGTTTGGCGTAATCCATAGCGGCTAAACCCAAGCCCAAGGCCAGCGAGCCTATGCCTATGCGGCCACCGGCCAGCTCGGCCACGGCTATGCGATAGCCGCTGTTTTCACTGCCTAGTAGCGCGCTGTGGGGTATGCGGCAGTCGCTAAAACTGACCACGCTGGTGTAAGAGCCGTGTTGCCCCATCTTGTTTTCGGGTGGGTCTATTTCTAAGCCTGGGCTGCCAGCCTCCACTAAAAAACAGCTAATGCCCTTGCCTTTGGGGGCGGCGGGGTCGGTCACGGCCCACACCACAAACACACCGGCATAGAGGGCGCTGGTGATATAGAGCTTACTGCCGTTTAACAGCCAGTCGTTACCTTGTTTAACCGCCTTGGTTTGCATGGCGGTGGGGTCTGATCCCGCCTGTGCTTCGGTTAGGCAAAAGCTGGCGGCGGCGTATTCGCCACTGCATATCTTGGGTAGGTAGCGTTGTTTTTGTGCCTCGCTACCTATGGCTTGTATCACTTCGGCCACTAGGTTGGTTACCGAGGTGGTGGTGGCGGTAGCGGCGCAGGCCTTGGCCAGTTCGGTAATCGCCAAGCTAAAAGCTATGCTGCCGGCTTCACTGCCGCCATAGTCACTGCTTACCCCCAGCCCCATAAAGCCTAAATCGGCCAGCTGTTTTAGGTTGGCTAAAAAGCACTCGTGCTGGAGGTGCTGATCTATGGCGGCGGCTACGGGGGCCAGTTGTTGCTGGGCAAACTGTTGGGCGGTTTGTTGAATGAGGGCTTGCTCTGGGTTGAGGCTAAAGTCCACGGCGGCCTACCTCTGTGTTGCGGCTAGTACTATTGACGATAGTTGTTTTTGCCAAAATTGCTTGGTAGTAGTCACATAAAAGTTCTTTATTCACTGAAATGATAAGGCTATGATGCGCAACTCATCATTCAGTAGCGGAGTAATCGCGGTGGCCACCACGTCGGCATTTTATGCAAAAACCTCTTACCTAGGCGCTAAGCTTAAAGGGGTAGATACCGATAAGCTATTGGCCGAGGTGGGCCTCAATGCCGAGCAAATTCAGCAGCCCGGGGCGCGGGTTAATGTTATTCAGATGACTAGGCTAATACAGCTGATATGGGCCGAACTGCAAGACGAATTTATGGGCTTCACTCTGCATCGCTGCAAAACCGGCACCTATGCCATGAAGTGCCAAATGGTTAGCCACTGCGAAAACCTCAACTCCTTATTTGAGCAGGGGGTAAAATTTTATAGCCTAGTCACTGACGATATCATCATGGCCTATGAGCAAACTGATGAGGGCATGGAATTTAGCATACGCATGGCTGACCCCAGCCTAGACCCTAATCATTTTTATTTAGAATTTTGGTTAATGCTGTGGCACCGCTTTGCCAGCTGGATGATAGGCAAAAAAATAAAACTGAAAAAAGTCTATTTTAATTACCCTGCGCCCGAGCATGTGGCGGACTTTGATATACAGTTTTCCTGCGAATGTGTTTTTAAAGCTCCTGTGACTAAATGTGTGTTCCCCAGCCATTACGGCACGATGCCGTTGGTGCGCACCCAACGCGAAATTGCGCACTTTTTGAAAGATGCCCCTGCAGGCATTATGGTGATGCCCGGTGAAGACGACAGCACCGGCTTAAAAGTAAAAACATTTTTATTGGATAGTTTTGAGAAAGATCACGTCTTTCCTGATTTTGAAGCCGTAGCCAGCTATTTAAATAACAGCCCCCAGGCATTGCGCAGGCATTTAAAAGAAGAGGGCAGCAGCTACCAAAAAATCAAAGACGTGATACGCCGCGACCTCGCCATAGAGCGCATCTGTGTGCAAAACATGGCCGTGCATAAAGTGGCCAGTTATTTGGGCTTTACCGAGCCGCGCTCGTTTACCCGCGCCTTTAAGCAGTGGACGGGGTTGTCGCCTAAGCGGTATAAGCATAGAAATAAATAGCGTCTATAGTTTGCTACTTTTTTGGTTCTTCAATGATCTATACTCTCCCGTGTTTTAGCGAGCAAGGCAGCTATTGGCGAGACACGCCGTGAATATGTCCCTATACCCAAAGCACTCGCGGTACTCGTGGGGCAGGCCCTAGGCTAGGCGCTGGCATCCCTGCCAGCGACTGTCTCGCCAATAGCCCCCTTACTCACTTCACGCTCAGCACTAAAGATAATAAATCCCTACTATTCAGTCCTTGAAATATGGGTGTTCAACCCTATCTTGGGAAATACGGTGTTTTAATTGAGGAACTTTTTGCCGATAAATTTGTTTATTCATAGCGTGCTGCTACCAATGGCGGGCGCTGTAACCTGTCAACAATAAGGTATGGTGAATGAAATTAACAATACGATATTGCTTAGCATTTTTTCTTATAGCCAGCTCGGCTGCTAGCTTGGCCGCACTCCCCGTTTTCGACAGCAGCGGCAAGCAGCTACCCACGCTGGCGCCTATGTTGAAAGAGGTTAACCCTGCGGTGGTGAATATCTCCACCTATACCACCCAGCAGGTCAATAACCCGCTGCTTAATGATCCTTTCTTTAGGCGTTTTTTTAATGTGCCTGACCAGCAACAACAACAGCCCCAGCGTCAGCAACGCCGCCAGCAGAGTGCCGGCTCTGGCGTTATTATTGATAAAGACCAGGGCATAGTGGTAACCAACCACCATGTTATAGGCAAGGCCGATGAGGTGCATGTGGCGCTGGTAGATGGCCGTAGCTTTAAGGCCGAAGTGCTGGGCTCAGACCCCGAGTTAGATGTGGCGGTTTTAAAAATCAACGCCGATGATTTGGCCGAGGTGAAGCTGTCGAATTCTGATTTGCTCAATGTCGGTGATTTTGTGGTGGCCATAGGCAACCCCTTTGGTTTGGGGCAAACCGTAACTACCGGCATAGTCAGTGCTTTGGGCCGTACCGGTTTAGGCATAGAAGGGTATGAAAACTTTATTCAAACCGATGCCTCAATTAACCCTGGTAACTCTGGAGGCGCGCTAGTGAATTTGCGCGGCGAATTAGTGGGCATCAATACCGCCATCTTGTCGCCTGCCGGTGGTAATGTGGGCATTGGTTTTGCGATTCCCATTAATATGGTAAAGGGCAGCATTGATCAATTAGTTGAACACGGTGAAGTTAAACGCGGCCAGATAGGCGTTAGCATTCAAGATATTACGCCTGAATTGCGCAAGCACTTTAACTTAGAGAATGGCCAGCAAGGCGTGTTTATTACCGGTGTTAGTGAAGGCTCGCCAGCCGATAAAGCCGGCTTAAAAGATGGCGATGTACTTATTGCTATAGACGGTGAAAAAACGACTTCGGCAGGGCATTTGCGCAGCCAGATAGGCATGCGTGCCATAGGTGATAAAGTCGACATCACAGTCATACGCGAAGACCGCGAAAAAACTCTCAAGGTAAAAGTGGGTGAAAGCCAAAACTTGAGCAAGCTGAATAAGCGCTTACATCAATTGCTGGAAGGCAGCCGCTTTGAAGATAATCCCGATGGTGGTGTGTTAGTAGCCGGTTTAGCACCCAACTCGCCAGCAGCCTATAGTGGTTTGCGGGTGGGGGATGTGATCATTGGTGCCAACCGCCAGCACATTAGCAATGTTAAAGCCTTAGAGGCGGCATTGAAAAAAAGTGATGACTCTATACTGCTGCATGTTAGCCGCAAGGGCAGGGCATTTTATTTAGTGCTGCGTTAGCACAGTGTTAACAAAAAGCTGTTAATAAAAAAGGCTGAGCACCTTGGATGTTCAGCCTTTTTTTATGTTCAGGATAGAGCGGCGACTTAACGTAAAAACCTCATAGCGGTTTTACCAACATCAGCGTGCCTTCAACAGCAACAATAGTACACATCTCATCGGCATTAATGCTACTGACGCTAAGATCCTTATGTAGGCGCGCATTCCAATCTATGCCGGAGTAGCGAATTTTGCCTTGAGTGTGGGTAATTTCTGCTGCAGCCGGAACCTGTAGGCCTATCATGTCGCTGCTGGAGTCGGAACCGCCACCGGAGTTTTGAAAGTTTTTTAAGGGCTTCCATAATAAGGCAGCGATGATCGCGGTGCTAATCCCCAGGGTGAATATTTCGGCTTCCCAACCACTAATTACCGCAAAGCCCGATAGCGCGCCTGTTATAAAAGCGGCTAGGCCAAAAAATAATAAGGGGCCACCAAAGCCTAATATCGTTAGCTCAATGATTAGGCTAATACCGCCTATTAAGTAAAAGGTTTGGTCATGGTTATCGAGTAGGTATTGTAAAATATCCATGGGTACTCCTAGCTATCGCTTAATTTCAGGCTGCTAGACACCGCAATGGCTTGGGCAACCGTGCTGGAAATATTAGCGCCGGTATTACCATCACTTAATATTACCGTGCCCTCTGCGGCTATGGCTTTATGGGCGGCGATGGCACCTTGTGCCAGGGTAAGAGTAACGGCGGCCTTACCTTGTTCAGTGCTAGCGGCAGTACCCACAAGTGTTAATGCATCGGCGTCGGCTTTGGCCACTAGCATGATGGCTTCGGCTTTACCGGCGGCTTGTAATACTTGTGCGGTTTTGCTGGCTTCGGCGTCTAACACTTGCTCGGCCTTGGCGGCTTCAGCGGCCAGTACGCGAGATTGTTTATCACCTTCGGCGCGAGTAATCGCGGCGGTTTTTACCCCTTCGGCGGTAAGTATCACAGAGCGTTTTTCACGCTCGGCGGTCATTTGTTTTTCCATATCTTCGCGTATGGATTGCGGCGGGGTGATGTCTTTAATTTCGTAACGGGTAACCATTACACCCCAGGGTGCGGTAGCTTCCGACATGGCCCCTAAGATTTTGGCATTAATAGCATCGCGGCTTTGAAAGCACTGGTCCAATTCCATTTCGCCTATGGCGTTTCGCATGGTGGTCATGGCTAGCTGCACCACGGACATTTTATAGTCGGTGATGTTATTGGTGGCGGCTGCGGCATCGGTCACCTTCATAAATAAAATACCGTCTAATAGTAAGGTAATATTATCTTTGGTGATGGCAGCTTGTGCGCTAATGTCTAAAGATTGTTCTTTTAAGTTTCTGTCGGCAGCCACTTTTTGGATAAACGGGATAATAAAGTTTAAACCGGCGGATAGGGTTTTGTCGTATTTACCCAGTGTGTAAATAACATAGCCGCGGTTTTGTGGCACAAAATGTATGCCTTGTTTGAGCGTGTAGATAGCAATAATGGCTATCCAAAACAGGGGGCTGGTGACTAGTGATTGTAATATGGGCATAGAAACATCCTTTTTAGCTTATTTTAAGTGTGTTAATAGAGGGTAGGTTTATAGCTATGGGCAAAGTGGTAACCGTTACATACGCATTATTATGATTAGTTATAGGGCTATCATCGCATGTTTTTAGACTATTTATAGCAAAAAATTCATCCTCTTATCGGCTTATAGCCAGCGAGGCTGGGCTTAGCAGTATACCCATTTAGCATAGTCGACTGTTTTATAAGCATTTGCTATTATTTGTGGCCGTCGCAAACTTCACGACGTTAAATCATGAATTCCGCTACAGGCGCTAGCATCTACATAGCGACGAGAATCCTTTAGTGAGAGCACTCATGTGCATTTCTCGAGGCCAATAATGGCTATTCGATTAATGATTATGGAGACGCTCATGTCTAAGCAACAAGAAACACTGTTCGGGCTAGGTGGTAATACCTACGCTAATATTTTTACCTATATGGGTTTGCCCCTAAGTCGCGATTTAAGCGACGATGTCGATGCCGTGGTGATGGGCGTGCCCTATGACCTGGCCACCACCGGCCGCTCGGGCACCCGTTTTGGCCCTACTGGTATACGTCAGGCTTCTTCGCAGCTGCGCTGGGAGGAAAAGCGTTGGCCTTGGCGTTTTAGCTTGGCGGATAAACTCAAGGTGATTGATTACGGTGATATCACCTTTGATGATGGTGACAGTGATGACATGATGGAAACCGTGGTGGCAGAAGCCAGTAAAATTATGGCTGCAGGTAAGACGCTACTAACCTTGGGCGGCGACCATTTTATTACCTTGCCCTTATTGCGCGCGGCTCATCAACAGTTTGGGAAAGTGGCCTTGTTGCATTTTGATGCCCACACCGATAATGAAAAGAACGACGGCAAATATAATCACGGCTCTATGTTTTACCATGCGCCAACTGAGGGTTTAATTGACTCAGATAAAAGCATACAAATTGGTATACGTACCGAATACGATTATGACAATCACCCCTTTACGGTGTTAGATGCTGCCTGGTCTAACACCCACAGTGCTGAAGATATCGTGGCCAAAATAAAAGCAACGGTTGGCGATAGTCCTGTGTATTTGAGTTTCGATATAGATTGCCTAGACCCAGCCTATGCGCCGGGCACCGGTACGCCCGTGGCCGGCGGCATAAGCTCCGATAAGGCGATGCAAATTATTCGAGCGTTGGGTGATTTGAATATTGTGGCTATGGACTTAATGGAAGTGGCCCCAGCCTATGACCATGCTGACATCACCTCCTTGGCGGGGGCAACGCTGGCCTTAGAAATGTTGTATATGATGGCGGCAAAACGCTAACAGGTCTGTTAGCGCTGCCAGCTAAACAGCTGGCAGCGCTTGCCAACCAACCAACATGCGGCTATTAAAATCCTTTAAACTGGGGTAGGGCGTGGTCGTCGCCTAACTCTGGAAAATAATAATAGTAATTACCTCTAGGGCGATTATCAAAAAACGCTTTTAAGGCGCCGCTGTTAAAAAGCTGCTGCATATTCTTATCGTACATGTCGGCTAAGGCTTGGCCGCGCGGGGTTTTGGCAAAGACTAAATATATAGGCTTGGCATCGATAATCTCAATATGCACTTTATCGGTGATGCGTTCGTTTTCAGTTTTTGCCAACTGCTGCATGGCGCTATAGCTGTCATAAAAAGCGTTAATAAAATAATCACTACGCCCCGACATCACCATTTTTATACCCTGCTGCACACTGCCTATTTCTTCAATATTGGCGGTTTCGTCGATATGGCTGCTGTAGTTGTAACCTCTGACTATACTAATACGACCCTTAATTTTATTACTGCTGAGGGGGCTGCCATCCTGTTTGCTATCACGTCTGCTATCACGTTTGTAAAGCACCGAGGTGTATGCAGTAATAAAACGTGTTTGCGGAAAAATAAAACGCTGTTCTCTTTCTGGTGTTTTATAGGCAGCGGCCATGGCGTCGACCCTGTGCTCTTCGGCTAACTTAAGCCCACGCATAAACGGGTCTATGCGGTGTTTAATGCGTATGCCTTCGGGTTGGTAGATGGTGTGCAGCAGCTCAAAATAGAGGCCACTACCGTCTTTGTTGCAGGTGCCTGGCCAATTGTCACAGCTGACGCTTATTTGCGTGATGTCAGCTGTTGTTGATTCTGCTTGGGAGTAAGGGGCATAGACGGCTATATAGCTGAATAAAATAATCCCCAGATTCAATCTGAGTGTAGATAACATATCAATAGGCTTTGGCGAGGGCATTTTTTCTCAGAGTGATGTGGTGAGGTGAAGGCTTTAATGTAGCACAGCTCAACCAGCAAGCGAGCATGTAGCCCCTAAGAACTATATAAAAACTGTCGGTATTAGCTTTAAATCATTTTGCAATATGAATATTTGTGCCATAGGGCGCAAGCCCGCAATTTGTAGGAAGCACTATGTTAAAGATAGTTAAAATAGTTGATTTATCTCTGCCGCTCAATATAGATACGCCGATTTATCCTGGCGACCCCAAGCCCGATGTGACCGTGGCCACCACGATTGAACATGAGGGTTATAACCTGTTTAACCTGCACTTAGGCACCCAAACCGGGTCGCATATTGATGCGCCCTATCATTTTAATAACCAGGGCGCGACGGTGGATGCTGTAGAGCTTAAGCAATGTTTTGGCAACGGCTTGGTGATAGATGTTAGTCATAAACAAGCTAACGAAGCTATAGTGTTGGCAGACGTTGTCGGCTTTGCCGAGCAGCTATCACGTTGCGACATCGTGCTACTAAAAACGGGCTGGGATAGTACCCGCGGCACCGAGGCGTTTTTCACTCACCCCTATTTATCCTTAGAAGCTGCCGATTATATCTTGAGTAAAGACGTTAAAACGATCGCCATAGACACCATTAACCTAGACAAAACCGGGGGTACCCAGTTTCCCGTGCACCAGCGCTTTGCTGAGGTGGGTGGCATTATTGCCGAGAATTTGGCCGGTTTTTCTGCTATAGATTTTGAACACCCGCTTATTTCCGTGCTGCCACTCAACTTAACCGCCTGCGATGGTTCGCCGGTGCGGGCTGTGGCCATACAGGCTCAGTGGTCTGCGGATAATACCTATAGCGCTTAGAGGTCCTGTGGATATTAGGGCTGCTTTATAGCTCTTAGGGGCCTTTTATAGTTCTTAGGGACTATAGGCGCATGGCGCACACTATAGTTAAATATTTTCAGGTAATAGGGCGCGGCAAATTCTATAAGCCTCAGAAAATTACTATTAATAATAAGGTTGCTTAAAAAGCCTTAAATTGGAGATGAACATGAATACAATTAAACGTAACTCCCTCTATTTGGGCATGGTGCTCGCTGGGCTTGCTGGCAATAGCTTTGCCGCAGCTAACCTAACCTTGGAAGAGGTTTTTGTTAGTGCACAAAAAACCACCGAGAGCCTGCAAGATGTTCCCATTTCAGTGATTGCGCTGGCATCTGATTCATTAGGAAATTTTAAATTTCGCAACACGCAAGAGATTGCAGCGCAAGCACCCAACGTACAAATGTTAGGCAGTAATGGCGATGCCCAGCTGGTATTAGGCATGCGCGGTATTACGCAATCGGATTACAGCCCTAATGGTACTGGCGCGGTAGCCTTATATGTAGACGAAGTTTATATGGGCGCCACACCTTTAGCCTCCAGCGTGCAGCTGTTTGATGTAGAGCGCATAGAAATGTTGCTGGGCCCGCAGGGTACCTTATATGGCAAAAATGCCACCGGCGGTGCCGTGAATGTGATGACTAACGTGCCGCAAATGGATGACACCAGCGGTTATTTGGATATAGGTTTAGGTAATTACGGCTACAAAACTATGGCTGGCGCTATCGATACCTTGCTATCGGATAATTGGGGTGTGCGTCTGGCTTTTACCAACTCTGAAAATGATGGCTTGGTGGATAACAAACAATCCGGCGCTGATGACCCTAGCCAAATTAAAGAAAGTGGTGTGCGTTTATCGTTGGCCTACCAAGGCGATGACTTGGATGCCATTTTACGAGTGACTAAAAACCGCACCCGTGCCAATCACTCGGGTATTTTATTACTAGAGGCCGACGGCGGTGTAGAAAATGGTGGTGTAGGTTTAGGGTCTACCGGTTATGGCCGTGGTGATTTAGATTTTCACGAAACAGAATCGAATCGTGTAGAAGAGAAAAAGTTCGATCTGGAAAGTGTTAACTTAACCTTTAACTACAATATCGATAATTATATTATTACCTCTATCACCTCTTTGGATAACGGCGAATACTTTGTGCCAGAAGATCCCGATGGTAGCCCTTACCATTTGTTAGAGGATGATTTCTACGCAGAAACTAAACAGTTTGCCCAAGATACTCGCCTGTCGTCGGATTTTGATGGCGCGTTTAATTATATTGCCGGTCTGTACTACAGCACGGATACTACTGATGGCGAAACCCGTTACCGCTGGTTGGCGGATTTAGGTGATGGCACCCAGCCTTTGGCGAATGCCTGCTTAGATACTTTTTTCTACGGTTGTTACTACTCTAATAGCTATGAGCAAACGCGTGAGACTAAGGCGGCTTACTTCCACAGCACTACACAGCTCAGCGATACCTTATCGTTAACCGCAGGTTTGCGTTACACCGAAGACACCATAGAAGTAGAGGACTACACCTCTTGGTTGGGTGAAGCACAAAATAGCTTTGATCAAACCGTCGATGGCCCTTCATTAGGTAGCCTAGGTTTAGATGGCCGCAATGAAAAAATTAAAGACACCAACACCTCCGGTAAAATAGGCCTGGATTGGTTTTATACCGAAGACGTCATGTTGTATGCCTCTTACAGCACCGGTTACCGCGGTAGTGCCTTTAATGGTTTTGCTTTCGCCGCCGATGAGTTTACCTCGGTAAAACCTGAAGAGCTAAAAGCCTGGGAAGTGGGTTTTAAAGCTACCTTGCAAGATGGCCGTACCCAGGTAAACGCTGCTGCTTTTCATTACATCTATGAGAACCAACAGTTCTTAATTTTTGATGCTGGTTTACAGTTCCTATTAAACGCCGGTGAGTCAGAAATTACCGGTATGGAATTGCAAATTATCACGCAAGCAACCGAGCGTCTTAGGTTAATGGGTGGTATAGGCTTGTTAGATTCGGAATACACCGAGCTTAACTATGCCGGCATGGACTTGTCAGGTAATAGCCTGCCTTCAGCGCCTGAACTGAATGCAAACATTGTGGTGGATTACGATGTATGGGAAAGCAACTCAGCCTGGGTTAAGTTTCACTACGATGCCAACTATGTATCTAAGCAGTATTTTGAACCGTTTAACGACAGCCGCTTGGATCAGCCTGCCTATGCTATACACAATGTGCGTTTAAACATTGCGGTAGAGGATGAGGCGCATTCATTTGGTGTGTATGTTAAAAACCTAACGGATGAAGAGTATGCGACTTATTCGGTAGATTTAACCACGGATTGGAATGGTTTATTCTTCTTCCGCGGTGCGCCACGTACTTACGGTGTTGATTATAAATTCCGTTTTTAAGTCGGCGTCATAAGCAGCAACCCTATAGGAAGTAAGCATGTCATCAGCAAATTCTGCAACAGAAACAGCCGCAGCCAGCCATGAGGTGGAAGGCTACGGCGCTATCAAAGGGACCTTGTCCCTGGGCCGCATAGCCATGATTTGGCTGGCTGCGAATTTGGTGGTGACAACCTTACTAACAGGCACGCTGTTTGTGCCGGGAGTATCTTGGCCGCAGGCCTTAGCCATGATTGTGTTGGGCACCTTGATAGGTGCGGTAGTGTTGGTGTTGGTTGGTAATATGGGCACACGTACTGGCCTGTCTACCATGTCGTTAACCAAAGGGGCCTTTGGCCTGCGTGGGGCGTTTTTAACCACCGGGGCTAATGTCGTTATTCTTATGGGTTGGTGCTGGGTACAAGCGATGCTGGCGGGTGTTACCGTCAACTTTATCGTGCAACAGGCAACGGGGTTTTCTAACCCGGTGCTGTTTTCGGTGTTATGCCAGGTTTTGGTGGTGAGCTTGGCTGTTTTTGGCCATGAAGGCATAGCCAAAGTGGAGCCTTGGCTGGCACTGATTATTTTAAGCGTAATGGTCTACATTTTTTATCTTGCCTTTGGCAGCTACTCGGTAGCTGCCTTTTTTGATTTATCCATAGAGCCAAGCCTAGGCTGGAATGCTTGGTTGGTCTTGGATGTGGTTATTGCCACAGCTATTTCTTGGACGGTGCTGTCTGCCGAGTTTAATCGCCTAGCCAAAAATCAGGTGGCTGGCGTGGTAGGCTCAGGCATAGGCTACACCTTGTCCACCATACTCACGATGAGCTTAGGTGCTACCGCCATTGCTTATTTAGGCTTAGAAGGTAAGGCGGCAACTAGTTTTGACCCTACCGTGATAGTGGCTGCTTTTGGCGCGCCGCTGGCGTTGGTGATTTTTTTATCGGTCATGGCCACCAATACAATGGTGGTGTATGGCATGATTTCGTCGGTGCTTAATGTCACCCCTAGCAAAAAGCTAAAATTTGTCCCGGTGGCCTTGGTGTTGGGCGCTATCTCTATAGTGGGGGCCAGTTGGTTGGCCATGCTAGAGCAATTCACCTCGTTTTTAACCTTAGTGGGCAGCTTATTTATACCGGTATTTGCGATTATGATAGCGGATTACTATATCGTGCAGCGCGGCCACTACGACCGTGATATTTTGCTAGGCCGTGGTGGTAAGTACTGGTATCAGGGAGGCGTTAACATGGCCGCACTCGTTGTGTGGGTACTAGGGGTGCTAGCCTCTATATTGTTCACCTACGTTATCTCCAGCCCCGTAGGAGCCACCTTACCTACCTTTGCCGTTTCCTTTGGCGGTTATTTGGCCTGGTCTTTAGTGGCGGGCAAGCGGCTTAAAGCTAAACCTGTGGCTAAGCACCTACTCTCTTAGCCTGTCTTAATGCAGCCTGGTGCGCTCAGTGCCAGCCACTGCCTATTTCTCTATGCTGTTAAAGTTACCGGCATTTTTGCTATAGTGTGCCCCCCCATTAACTATAGATAGGCCGTGATACGATGATTAGCATGGAAAGTGCTGCGTGGTATAGTTCACTGGTTGAGCTGCATGAAAAAGTGAGCGAAGGCTCATTCTTTGCTGACCTGTCTGACACTTTAAAAGAAATTGTAGGCTTTGATTGCTCTGGCGTGATGTTTTACAACGGTAGAGAAGTTCACAGTATCTACAAAGGCGACTTCTCGGTTAATTTTGATAAGCATATAGCGCTGTATTTAAAAGGCCTATACCTGCTAGACCCTCATTACAATATGCTAGCCAGCGGTGTAGATACCGGGCTGTATTGTTTTAGGGATATACTGCCCGATCATTACCGTGAAACAGAGTATTACAATACCTTTATTAAGCCGGTGGGTATTACCGACGAGTATGATTTTATCGTCAAAATCGATAATTGTTACGTCGATTTTTATATGGATAAGCTGGAGGGTAAGTTTTCCCCGGCCGAAGAAGCTAAGCTTGTAGCTTTAATGCCTATGGTGACTTATCTGATTAAAACCCATTGGGATAATTATGATTACGGCCTAGGAGTACAAAAACTCGCCACCAGCGCTAAGCCCTATCAGAGTATTTTTGATTCCTTTGGTAAATCGATACTCACCGATAGAGAGCAGGATGTGATCCAGTGTATTTTAAATGGCCACTCGTCTAAGTCCCTAGCGCAAAAATTAAATATTTCTTTGAGTACGGTAAAAATCCATAGAAAGCATATTTACCAAAAACTGGATATTAAATCCCAATCGGAGTTGTTTTCACTATGCATACAGTCATTAGCGATACAGGAGCTCAATGAATCCGATGATCCCCTGGGCGCCTTAATGGCCAAACAATAACCGCTATGAGCTGGCACAGCCGCTCCTTGTATTTGACGTAGTAAGGACAATATGAAAGTACCTAAACGCCTGCAACCCCTAGTGGATGACGGCTTAATTGATGAAGTTGTTAGCCGCCTAATGAGCGGGAAAGAAGCCGATATTTTTATCGTACGCTGTGGCGGCAAGATACGCTGTGCCAAGGTGTATAAAGATGCGCTTAAACGCAGCTTTAAAAAAGCCGCCCAATACCAAGAGGGCCGCAAGGTGCGCAGTGGCCGCCGCGCTAGGGCTATGGAAAAACGCTCTAACTACGGCCGCCAGCAGCAAGAAGAAGTGTGGCAAAACGCCGAAGTGGATGCGCTGTCGCGCTTAGCCAGCGCCGGAGTACGGGTGCCAGAAACCTTTGGCTGCGTCGATGGCGTGCTGCTGATGGAGCTAGTGACCGATGAGGCTGGCGAAGTGGCGCCGCGCCTAGATGATGTGATGATGTCAGAAGAGCAGGCGCTAGAAGACCACGCCACCATGATGCACTACGTTAAGCTGATGCTGTGCGCAGGCTTGGTACACGGTGACCTCTCTGAGTTTAATGTGCTGGTGGACGACTACGGCCCGGTGATTATCGACTTACCGCAAGCGGTTAACGCCGCCGCCAATAATAATGCGCAGAGCATGTTAGCCCGCGACATTAATAATATGACCCGCTATTACGCCGAGTTTGCTCCCCAGCTATCGACTACGCGCTATGCCGAAGAAATGTGGGCCTTATACGAAGAGGGAGAATTGACCCCCGAAACTCCACTTACCGGCCTGTTTGCAGACGACGGGGCCAGTGCCGATGTCGATGCCGTATTAGAAGAGATTAAAGCGGTGATGCAAGAGGAAGAGGAAAAACAGCAGCGCTTACAAGAGGCGGAGGAGGACGATTAAGCCTCAGCTTTAGCGTCACAAGGGCCCCAAAAAAGTCGGGCTTTGGCTAACTGATTTATTTAATACTGATAAAACAAGAAAATACTGTAACTCGAGACTAGGCTTAGGGCTGCTTCGTTCGTCCTAATACTATCTTAAGACTGTCTTAAGGTTTTGAGAGTACAGTATTTAGCATGACAACATACCCAACTGCTAGCACCACCCACAATCGTTCCCTCTTAGCCCTGTTAAAGCCCTATGCTTATGCCATAGGCTTGGGCCTTTTCATGTTGTCAGCCTTTAGGCTGGGCTATATCGCTTGGCAGTGGGACAGGGTGGCAGCCTCGCAGGGCTTGGGGTTTCTATTATTACAGGGCCTGCGCTTCGATGTGCTAATACTGTCTGCCCTGCTTATTATCCCACTTAGCCTTAGCCCGCTAATCAATCAGTGCAAAGCCTTATATAGCTTCTGGCCGGGGCTGTTAAAATTCTATTTGTGTGCGGCGTTGCTGTGGTTGTTATTTATGGAGCTGGCCACCCCTAATTTTTTACTGCAATTTGATGCCCGCCCCAACATTTTATTTGTGGAGTATTTGAAATACCCCAAAGAAGTACTGGCTATGCTATGGGGCGGTTTTAAAACCTGTTTTATCATTACCGCGATTGCCATGCCCTTGGCTGCTATAACCTTATGGCGAGTATTACCCGCCGCCCCCATCGTCTCTTTAACTTGGCCTAAAGCCTTAGCGCTATCGTTAGTGTTGTTTTGCCTGTTGGTTTTAGCTGTGCGCTCCAGTGTCGGCCATAGGCCAGCTAACCCTAGTGTGGTGGCTTTTTCTACCGACTTAATGGTTAACGATATCGCCTTAAACTCCAGCTATTCACTGTTATATGCCATCTACGAATCGGCCAGAGACGAAAAAGGCTCGCTAGCCTATGGCGATATGGCGGTAGATAAGATGTTGGCAATAGTAAAGGCCGAGATGCGGGTGCCCGCCAGTGATTTTATCGTCGGCGATATTCCAACCTTACATAACCAGGCCGCTTTGAATACGCAGGCTAAGCCGAAAAATATCGTGATTATTTTAGAGGAGAGCTTGGGGGCAGAATTTGTCGGTAGCTTAGGAGGCAAGCATCTTACGCCACAGTTGGATGCGTTGGCTGAGCAAGGGCTATGGTTTGAAAATCTCTATGCTACCGGCACGCGCTCGGTGCGCGGTATAGAGGCGGTGATCACCGGCTTTACTCCTACCTCTGCACGCTCGGTAGTGAAATTAAGCCAATCTCAGCGCGGCTTTTTTAGTTTTGCCGAAGTGCTGCGCCGTAAAGGTTACGACACCAGCTTTATTTATGGCGGTGAAGCCCACTTCGATAATATGAAACGCTTCTTTATGAATAATGGTTTTAGTAAAATTATCGAACAAAAGGATTATAGTGATCCACAGTTTGTCGGCTCTTGGGGGGTGTCGGACGAGGACTTATTTAGTAAGGCCGATAAGCTTTTTCAAAGTTACGGTGACAAACCTTTTTTCAGTTTAGTGTTTAGCTCTTCTAATCACACCCCCTTCGACTTTCCCGATAATCGTATAGCTTTATATGATAAGGAAAAAGCAACAGAGAATAACGCGGTTAAATACGCCGATTACAGCCTAGGGCAATTTTTTAAACAGGCTAAGCAATCCCGCTATTGGGATAACACTTTGTTTTTAGTGGTGGCCGACCATAACTCCCGCGTGCGTGGCGCCAATTTAGTCCCCATAGAATATTTTCATATACCGGGTTTGATTATGGGTGGAGGGGTACAGCCATCGGTGTATAGCAAAGTGAGCAGCCAAATCGATTTGTTCCCCACGCTACTGTCTATGGCAGGTATAGATGCTGAATTTCCGGCTATAGGCCGCGATATAACAGACCCTAAATATGCTGGTGATTCTGGTAGGGCGATGATGCAATACAACAAAACCCAGGCCTACCGCGAGGGTGATCAAGTTGTAGTTTTTGAGCGTAATAAACCCGCCGTACAATATTCATATAAAAAGGGAAAATACACTAAGTCAGCCGTGCAAAATAAAACCTTAATCGACAAGGCTTTGGCTCATGCGCTGTTTGGTCCCTATTCTTACCAGCAGGGTAATTACCGCCTGCCTGATTGATATCGTTTTTCAATATTTATTTTCTACACTACGCCATCTTAAGCTTTTGTTAAGTTTGTCTTGTTATATTGCAAGTTGGTTTATAAGGTTGCAAATAATGGGGTTGTCCAGTGTGTCAAAATAACCTGTTTTTTGTTTTTGAACGACCTGTAAGTCAGTACTTATCAATAATGATATTAGGCTTACTATGAAGTTATCTCTCAACGCTATACCCTTCTATAACAAGGTAACACCCACCGTATTAACGTTAATAACGGCAGCGTTTTTGCTGTTAACGTCCAATCATGTATTTTTTGAAAAGTTGCTGGTTATTTACCCCTTAGCTGAAAATATGGGATTTATCCTATCGGTAGGCTTGCTGCTGTTCTGTATTTTGGTGTTATTTATTGCTGTGCTTAGCCTGTTGGTGCCGGTGCGCTGGGTGTGTAGTTTCTTTTTGCTAACCGCTGCGGTTGCAGGGTTTTATATGGATAGATTTGGCATTACTTTTGACGATGTCATGTTGCAGAATATTGTTGAAACAGATGTGTCGGAGGCTGCCGATCTATTTAGCTATGGCTTGATTCTATATGTATTAGTGTTGGGTATTTTTCCTGTTATAGGCTTATGGCTGTTAAAGTTTACGCCGTCTTTATGGTGGAGGGAATTGCGATATGGTTTGCAAACGGCCTTAGTCTCAATATTTGCGATGGTGCTGTGCATAGTGAGTTTTAGTGATGTTTATGCGGTGTTTTCCCATGAGCATAAAAACCTGCGCTATTACAGCAACCCTAGTTATGCGATTTATTCCTTGGGGAAGTTTATCACTTCTTATAGTAAAACCGTCACCGTAACAGAGATTAAAACAACTTCGCCCAACGCGGATATTGCCGATACCGATTCCGGCCATGAGTTAATTATTATGGTGGTGGGGGAGACCGCTAGGCGTGATCGTTTTTCTTTAAATGGATACGCCCGTAATACCAACCCAGAGCTAAGCAAAGAGAGCCGCTTAGTTAGTTATAGTCATATTTCAGCCTGTGGCACCTCAACGGCGGTGTCTGTACCCTGTATGTTTTCTATGTTAGATCACGATAATTATTCTAGAAGTGCAGCCAGCGGCATGGAAAACGTATTAGATGTACTAGCGCGTGTAGGGGTCAATATTCTATGGCGGGATAATAACTCAGGCTCTAAAGGTGTGGCCGACCGTATACCCTTTGAAGATTTTAGCGACAAAGCACGCAATCCCGTGTGTGATGTTGAATGTAGAGATGTGGGTATGTTGCAGGGCTTGCAAGAGTATATCGATGCGCAAAGCGGTGATATTTTAATTGTGTTACATCAAATGGGTAACCATGGCCCCGCCTACTACAAACGTTACCCGGCAGAGTTTGAGCGTTTTACCCCGGCCTGTCATTCAGCAGAGTTAGGCCAGTGTAGTGATGAGGAAATTAATAACGCCTACGACAATGCCATTCTTTACACCGATTATTTTTTGGCTAAGGCTATAGCTTTGTTAAAAGCCAATACCCCTAACTATGAAACCGCTTTGCTTTACGTAAGCGATCATGGCGAGTCGCTGGGTGAAAATGGTTTGTATCTACACGGCATGCCTTACCTAATAGCCCCCGCCGAACAGATAGATGTGCCGGTGATTGCCTGGGTGGGCGAGTCCTCAGATGTGGATATTAGCAGTGCATTGGAATTGAAAGATGTAAGTAACTCTCATGATGCAGTGTGTCATGCTTTGTTGGATCTGTTTGAGGTGGACTCTGCATCTGTGTCTAATGGCCCAAGCTTGTTTCAAGTAAACTAATGCTAACCATGACACTGCTGACGCGCACGTTAAGACATCCTTTAGCCGTTTGGCTATTACCTGCGGTAACCTTCATAGCAGTCAATGCTGTTTTATTAGGGTTGGATGTCGATAGGCTGTTGGCTGCTAAGTTATATGCGTATCAAGGTTATGAGTGGCGTTATCAAGGTAGTTGGCTGTTGCAAGACGTTATCCATCAAGGGGGCAGGGCTTTAGTCTTAACGCTGTATTTAGTGTTAATAGGATTATTGTGTAGCAGCTTTGTAGTAATGCGTTTAAAAAAATACCAAAGAGGTTTGTTTTATTTACTAGCCTCGGTATCCCTTTCGTTAATTATAGTGAGTGTCTTAAAGCAGCTGACGGCCGTGTCTTGCCCCTGGAACTATAGCCAGTTTGGTGGTGAGTTACCCTATCAATCTTGGCTTGAGGCTATGTTATCCGCGCAGGGTGGCCGCTGCTTTCCCTCTGGCCATGCCAGTGGTGCTTATGCGTGGCTGGCGCTGTATTTCTTTTGTCGTTGTTACTTGCCCCGTTGGCGTAACGTTAGCTTAGTAGCGGTGATGCTTTTAGGGCTAATCTTTGGCGTGGCGCAGCAATTACGGGGTGCTCATTTTTTATCCCATGATATATGGACGCTGACGATTTGCTGGTATATCTCCTTCTTGATGTCTTATCTGTTTAAGCTCCATCTATCTAAAGCTATGGGTAACCCCTAAGCTTATAGGTCTTTTTGTCATTCTTTCAGATTCTTATAGCTGTGTAAGGGGTGATTCGCTCTGCTGTAATCTCACAAGAATTAAAAGCATACACAAAAACCGATTGCCAGTCGGTTTTTGTGTATGCTATCTTCCTCTACCTTATTTACGGCTATGGTTATCTAAGATATGCACCTCGGTGAGCTCGAAAAATTAGTCCTTCAATACCTATGGGAAACGGGGTCAGCTGATGCAAAGCAGGTCTTTTCCTACTTTGAGAAGCGCCGTGGTGGTTCACTAAACACCATTCAAAGCACCTTGGATCGCCTGTTTAAAAAAGGGGTGCTGCTACGTGAAAAGCATGGGCACGCTTTTCAGTATCAGGCCGTTAGTGATCGAGACGCATTCATAGGCCAGCTAGTTAATGAGATTTCCAGTGATTTTGGCTCAAGTGGTGAGAACACGTTGCTAGCTGCATTTACTTCGTTATCGAGTGGTATGAATGAAAGGCAATTAGATGAGCTGGAACGACTGATAGACGAGCGGCGTTTAAAAGTCAGTCTGGATTCGAAAGAATGATATTCGGTGATTTTGGGCTAGTACTTAATGTTCTCACTATTGCTATTTTGAGCTTTAGTTTTACCTTACTTGTGGTATCACTACTCATTGTTCAGTTAAATCGTTTATTGTCACAGTTTAACGCCAAAAGTCGATCACGTTTACTTTGGTGCATAGTTACTTTGCCATGGGTAGTGAGTTTTCTTTCTGTGGTGGTTCTCGTATTTCCAGAGCTATTTAAATGGCAAAGCGCATGGTTAACATCACCTTTGCACTGGCATCACATATATACGTTTTCGGTACTTAGCTGGCATGGCGTCTCTTTGCTCTTGTTTAGTACATTGGTTTTATTGTTACTGTTAATGAAATCTGTAAAAGCGTTAAAAGTAATATCGAATTTTAATCTGCTCAATGAATTTTCTAAGCCAGAGGCAATGCCCAATGGATGCATGATTATAGATTCAAAGAATGTTAGTGCGTTTACGTCGGGACTATTAAAGCCACAAGCTTATATTACCCAAGGACTTCATGACCAGCTAAGCAATGAGGAGAGTTGTGTTGTGCAGCAGCATGAGCTTGCACATGCAAAGTATTCACACCCGCTTAAAAAATACACTTTTTCTATTTTCTCAACGTTTTACCCTAATCAGTTGGGATATAGGTTAAATGAATCTTATTCGTTAGCGCTTGAGCAAACCGCCGACAATGCTGTATTAGCACTCATAAGCGATGTAACACTGATTTCGAAAACAATAATAAAAGTTACTCGTTTGCAATCGTTTATCAACGCCCGACAACAAGAGCCAACAGCTGGCTGTGCTTTTACTAGACACCCTTTTGAATTAAGAATTAGATATTTATTAAATGATAATAAGGGTAATTCATTTCCTTATTTATTTGTGTTAATTTCGGCTTTAACTATTGCATCTATTAGCACATTCTCTGTTGATTTCATTCATCACTCTTTCGAACATCTATTTAGCCATTAAGGAAATATAATGCTTTTTTTGGGCCATAAGCGCACGCACAAAAAACCGATTGGTAGTCGGTTTTTTGTGCGTCAATCAGCTTTGCATGCGTTACGATCATTGTCTTTTTGTCTAGTTGCATCATTTCCTGTATACGCTGCGGGTCAGCTAGAAATAGAGCTTTCAATGCAGGAGGCGATTGCCAGAAGCTTAAATAAACATCCAGAGTTGGCCAGCTTTGCCTATCGTATAAAAAGTGCTGAGGGTGATGTTAGCTATGCAGCGGTTGGTCAAAAACCGGAATTATCCTTGGTGGTAGAAGATGCTTTTGGATCAGACGAATACTCAAAGCTTGATAATTCCAAGGCTACATTAAGCATTAGTTGGATTTTAGATGGTGAGTTATCAAATCGAAGAGTCGGTAAATTCCAAGCGAAAAAAACGCTTGTTGATATTGAGCGTGACATAAAGCGTTATGATATTGCAGCGAAAACAGCGCACCAATTTTTAACTGTTATAGCACTTCAAGATCGTTTAGCTATTGCGATAAAAGCACAGCAGAATATGGAAAAGGCTCTTATGGGTATTTCTAAGCGTGTTAGTGCTGGTAGTGCTTTAGTGGCAGATCAACTTCGAGCAGAGGTTAGTGTTGAGCGCCGAAACCTGAATATTGAAGATATTACCCATGAATTGAAATCCGCTAAAAAAATACTAGCGTCTATGTGGGGAGGTGCATATATAGATTTTACTTCTGTATCGGGGTCTTTAAATATATCCAGGTTGCCAATCGAATTTTCTGACCTCAACGAAGCCATTAAAACTAACCCTAGAATACGTTATTTCTTAACTCAAGAGCGGCTCATAGAGAGTGAAATAACCCTTGCAAAAGAAGAATCAAAAAATAGATTACGCTTTAATGCAGGGATTAGCCGTTATGAAAGAACAGAAGATTATGGTTTGACGTTTGGCGTGTCATTGCCGCTGGGTAAATCGAACCGTAACCAAGGGAGAATTTCTGCTTTAACTGCTGATAAGGGCCGTTATCTGGCCGATGCTAACGCAACTGAAATTCAGCTACTCACACAAGTTTTTGTGCTCTATGAGGAGTTAAAGCACGGCCATCACATTAACGATTCACTTGAAAATAAAATTATCCCGCGCTTGGCGCGTGCTTTAGAAGAAACGCATAAAGCCTATCAATTAGGTAAATACAGCTATCAAGAGTGGTCAATGGTTCAACAAGAGCTTCTCGACGCACAACTTGCACTTATCGATGCGCGTTTGATGGCACTTAACAACACCGTCGAGTTAGAACGTTTAACGGGATTGGCGCTTCTGCGTTATAGCACCGCACTCTAACCAGATTAATTACGCGTAAATCATTAAAATATTTAATGGATCGAGGAAAGAAATGAAAAAATTACTATTACATCCTGTGGCGTTCGGGTTCATGTTTTTTGGGGTCGTGCTGACATTTGTTACTACCTCTGTATCGGTAGCTGCCGTTGATGACTCTATAGTGGAAACTGAGCCTGAGAAAGGTCCTAATCGAGGGCGTCTGTTAAAACAAGATGGATTTGTGATCGAGCTATCGATTTTTGAAACAGGTGTGCCACCAGAATTTCGTGTTTGGGTGACTAACCAAGATAAGCCTGTCGCCCCCGAGGCGGTTTCCTTGACGGTAAAGCTGACCCGTTTAGGTGGCGTGGTTGATACCATAAACTTTAAACCACAGAGTGACTTTTTAAGAGGCGACATGGAAATTTATGAACCTCATTCGTTCGCGGTGACAATTAATGCGAACTATCAAAATAAAAGCTATCAATGGCAATACGACAACTTTGAAGGACGCACAAATATTGAGCCAAAAGTTGCTGAGGCGATGAATATACAAACAGAAATTGCTGGAGAGGCCACTCTTTCTGAAACCATTGAGGTATTTGGTCGCATAGTGCCAGCGCAGGATGGTCAGCGTCATATTACCGCACGCTTTGATGGACAAATTAAATCAATGCCAGTGAACTTAGGGCAAACGGTAAAGTCAGGTGATGTACTAGCCAGGATTGAAAGTAACGAGAGTTTAACGTCCTATGCGATTACTTCACCTAGTGATGGCGTTATCTCAGCTAAATTTGCTAATGACGGTGAGCAAACAGATGGCCGTGTTCTATTGTCCATCACCAATTTGCAGAAATTAACCGCAGAATTAGCGGTATTTCCGACAGACCGTGCGCGGGTGAGTCTTGGCGCCCCAGCCACTATTAATGTGGGTGAAGTGAAGGACAGCCTAATAAGCACAGTGATCTTTCTGGATAGCCAACTTCAGCGTAATCAATCCACAATAGTACGTGTAGCAATAGATAACGCGTCAGGTCTTTATATTCCTGGCCAGTATGTCACAGGCGAGATCGAAGTGGATCGCTACTTGGTTCCTTTGGCCGTTAAGCGTATCGGCTTGCAATCCTTTCGAGATTTCACCGTGGTGTATGCCAAAGTGGGTGAGCAGTATGAAGTGCGTATGTTGGAGTTAGGGCGTAAAGCCGGAGAGTGGATTGAGGTGTTAGGGGGGTTAGACGTAGGCTCAGAATATGTGACGGAGAACAGTTTTATTATTAAGGCAGATATTGAAAAGTCCGGTGCCTCACACGATCACTAACAACTAGAACCAGTAAGGGAAATTCCATGCTCGAATATATTATCCGGTTTTCAATTCAGCGGCGCGCCTTGATCATGGTCGCCGTGCTCGCATTAAGCGGGCTCGGTTTGTGGAACTTTACCAAATTGCCGATTGATGCTGTTCCTGATATTACCAATGTCCAGGTCATGATTAATACTGAGGCCGCAGGTTATACCCCGCTTGAAGTTGAGCAGCGTGTGACTTTTCCTATTGAAACAGCCATGGCCGGACTACCGAATTTACAGTATACCCGCTCAGTTTCTCGCTATGGCTTATCGCAAGTTACTGTGATCTTTAGTGACGATACTGATATTTATTTTGCTCGTCAGTTGGTCGGTGAGCGTTTGTCGGGTGCTAAATCCAACCTGCCTCGTCTACTTGAACCAGAGCTAGGCCCAATTGCCACTGGTTTGGGCGAGATTTTCATGTTTACTGTAGACGCTGACCCCAGTGCGCTAAACCCCGATGGTTCGTTGATTACACCTACAGATTTGCGCTCTGTTCACGATTGGATTATTCGGCCGCAGTTGTTACGCGTACCCGGGGTGGTTGAAGTCAATCCGATTGGTGGCTACAAGCGAGAGATTCTAGTTGCTATTGAGCCCGAAAAACTTCTCGCATTGCAAGTCACGCAAGCAGATGTTATTCGAGCAATTCAAAATAACAACCAAAATCGGGGTGTGGGATTTGTCGAGCATAATGGGTCGCAATGGTTACTGCGGGTACCTGGTCAACGTGAAAACGTTGAAGAGCTAGGTGACATACTGATACGCAGTGATAACGGCATTCCTATTCGAATAAAAGATGTGGCTAGTATCGAGGAAGGTAAAGAGCTGCGAACCGGTGCTGCGACACAAAATGGCCGTGAGGTTGTCATGAGTACGGTATTTATGTTGGTGGGTGAAAATAGCCGTACCGTGGCAAAGGCCGTTGCTGAAAAACTAGAAGAGATAAAGCTGGGGCTTCCTCAAGGTGTAACAGCAACCGCTGTTTACGATCGTACTGGTCTAGTCGATAAAACACTTAAAACCGTTCAAGCCAATTTATTTGAAGGCGCGTTACTCGTCATCGTTGTTTTGTTTTTCCTATTAGGTAATGTGCGTGCAGCAATACTTACGGCGGCGGTTATTCCTGTTGCAATGCTAATGACGATTACTGGAATGGTGCATGCGGGTGTAAGTGCTAACTTAATGAGCTTAGGTGCTTTAGATTTTGGTTTACTCGTCGATGGTGCGATTATTATTGTTGAAAATTGTTTGCGCAAACTCAGTCATGCATCGGCATCCAAAAAGGAGCTGGCTATTCGAGAGCGCTTTGATATCGTCTTTAATGCTACGCGGGAAGTTATTCGACCAGCCCTGTTCGGCGTATTTATTATCACTGTTGTATATTTACCCATTTTTGCTTTAACCGGTGTTGAAGGAAAAATGTTTCATCCTATGGCGTTGACAGTGGTTATTGCATTGACTAGTGCCATCGTACTATCTATTACCTTTGTTCCAGCATGTATTGCTTTACTGTTTCGCAAGCCGATTGAAGAAAAAGATAGTGCGATTATTCGAGTAAGTCGATCAATGTATGAGCCGCTTTTGACACTTGCGCTTAAGGCGCGTTGGCTGGTGATTGGCTTTGCAATAGTCCTGGTTGCGGGTTCGCTTTTTCTTGCCACTAGATTAGGCAGTGAATTTGCACCAAATTTGGATGAAGGCGATATCGCTATGCATGCTTTGCGTATTCCCGGTACGTCATTGGGACAGGCAATCGAGTTGCAGAAAACTTTAGAAGAAAGAATTAGTCAGTTACCCGAAGTTGAACGCGTCTTTGCCAAAATAGGCACTGCCGACGTGGCAACCGATGCGGTTCCTCCTAGCGTTGCCGATAACTTTATTATTTTGAAACCGCGTAATGAGTGGCCAGACCCAAGTAAAACTAAAATGCAGGTGGTCGATGATTTAGCTACCTTGGTTGAATCTATACCTGGGAATCGTTACGAATTCCTTCAGCCGATTCAAATGCGTTTTAATGAATTATTGTCTGGTGTGCGGGCAGAGCTGGCAATAAAAATATTTGGTGATAATTTTGATCAGTTACAAGCGCTGGGTAGTGAAATAGAAAGCGTTATTGCTAACGTCGAAGGTATTGCCGATGTCCAGATGGAAAAAATCACTGGATTGCCCATTATGACCATGCAACCCAAGCTAGAAGTTCTGGCGCAATACGGTTTATCAATTAATGATTTGCAGGATCAGCTGGCGGTCGCCTTGGGTGGTGAAGTCGCTGGTCAGTTTTATGAAGGTGATAGGCGAAGTAATATTGTCGTGCGCCTAAATGAAGAGCGCCGTACAGATATGGATCGTTTACAGTATTTACCCATTCAATTACCTCATGCGGATGCCGTACCTTTACAGGAGCTTGCTACATTAGAGCTAGTTGAAGGGTTTAATCAGGTTAATCGCGAAAATGGTAAGCGCCGTGTTGTTGTTACGGCCAATGTACGAGGGCGTGACTTAGGTTCGTTTGTTGCTGATATACAATCGGCCATCAATACATCTGTTGAAGTCCCACCGGGCTATTGGGTGGAATATGGCGGTACTTATCAAAAGCTTCAGTCTGCATCGAAGCGCTTAACGGTTGTGGTTCCTATTACTTTGATCATGATAATTGGCTTGTTGTTTCTTGCTTTGGGGTCATTTAAAGATGCCATGATCATTTTTACCGGTGTGCCTTTGGCTCTCACAGGTGGCGTTTTATTTCTCGTGCTACGTGACATTCCATTCTCTATATCGGCCGCAGTCGGCTTTATTGCTCTGTCGGGTATTGCCATCCTCAACGGCTTGGTCATGGTGTCGTTTATTCGTGAACTCATACGCGAGGGGCTTACGGTTGAAAAGGCGATTGTTGAGGGCGCGTTAACACGACTACGTCCAGTAATAACCACCGCACTTGTAGCATCACTTGGCTTTGTACCAATGGCCCTAAACACAGGTATTGGCTCGGAAGTGCAGCGGCCTTTAGCAACCGTTGTTATTGGCGGAATTATATCGTCAACCTTGCTTACCTTGTTTGTATTACCGGTGCTTTATCGGTTTCTGCATAAAGATATTTTGCCAATCAAAAAATAGTAAGTTTAAATTTTTGTCGTGGTCATAGATAGTTATGGCCACAAAACTCTACTTTATGGAATTTGTATGTTTAGAATTATTTTAGTGGTTTTATTGTCGAGCTTGAGTGGCGTTGCTTTTGCGCACGGTATGTCAGCGGAAGATCAGGCACGCATCCTCAATGCAGGTTATTGGGAATATGTGCAGCTTGGTGCTACACATATGCTTTCTGGCTATGACCATCTTCTGTTTTTATTCGGCGTGATCTTCTTCTTAACTCGGTTTAGCGATATTCTAAAGTTTATAACCGCCTTTACTATTGGCCATTCAATTACGTTAGTTTTTGCAACGTTGTTAGAGATAAATGCAAACTATTATTTGATTGATGCCGTGATAGCGCTAACGGTTTGTTATAAAGCTTTTGATAACCTAGATGGTTTTAAGCGATTCTTTCAGATGCCATCCCCTAATTTAACCTGGATGGTATTTGGCTTTGGCTTAATTCATGGCTTTGGTTTGTCTACGCGGTTACAGCAACTACCGCTGGGGACAGATAATTTAGTGTTAAAAATTCTCTCCTTCAACGTTGGTGTAGAGCTAGGTCAAATCATCGCTTTGAGTATTATGCTGATTATACTTGCTGGCTGGAGAAAAACGGCATCCTTTACTCGATTCAGCAAGGCGTCAAACATAGGGTTGATGTTGCTTGGTGGGCTTTTGCTACTTATGCAGCTTCATGGCTACCAACACACACAGTACCCTGATGATTTTCCGCTAAACGCTGATGATCATTCGCATATTCATGAGGATATGGAGGCGCAATCATCACCACTCACTGCTTATCCGGTAAAATTTAACTCTAAGGCTGATTCTTCACAAGATAAAGAAGTGCAGGACGATGCGTTACCCAGCGACACACATTCTCACAACGGCGAAAGCTCCCACTCTCATTAATCACTAAAACATTAAGGTATTATTATGAAAATAGGTATAACGACGCTTTTATCTTTAGTATTACTGCTAAGCCAGCAGGTTTTTGCACACAGCGACCATGCCCCCATTACAGATGCAAAGGCAGCGGCTTTAGCAGCCGACGTTGCAGCACAACTATCAAAGAAAGATGTTGGGTTAGACATCGGCAAGCTTACCGCTAACTGGGCATTAGTTCCGAAAGAGAGCGTAACGATAGCTACCAAAGGTAAAGGCTATTATATAGTCGCAGTCGAAAACAAGCGTGAGGAAAAGACACTCTATGTACTCATGTCATCTGGTGGTGATGTTTACGACGCGAATTTCTCTGGCACCTTTAAAGGCATTGAATGATCGCTAAACTGCCTGTGGGCGTATTATATGCCCTGACGGCTGCGTGCTTGTTTGGTATCAGTACGCCCTTTGCCAAAATATTACTGAGCGAAATGCCACCGCTTTTACTGGGTGGTTTGCTGTATTTAGGCAGCGGCTTAGGCCTGCTCTTAATACGTTTATGGCGGGATAAGGGCTGGAAAAAATCTGATCTAACTCGTGGCGAATGGCCTTGGCTACTTGGCGCCATTGTTTTTGGCGGGATGCTAGGCCCGGTGTTATTAATGTTTGGATTGAAAACCACCAGTGCTTCATCTGCAACTCTCCTACTTAATATAGAGGCGGTATTAACGGCTGTTATCGCATGGGTGATCTTTAAAGAAAACGCCGATAAGCGAATTGTATTTGGCATGCTGGCCATTATTTTCGGTGGCATTTTTCTATCGTGGCCATTAGAACCGCGTACATCATCATCTGTATTGATTGGTTCAATGCTTATTGTTTTCGCATGCTTGTGCTGGGCAATAGATAATAACCTCACTCGTAAAGTTTCGGGAACAGATGCGTTATTTATTGCTGGTAGTAAAGGGTTAATTGCTGGTGTTGTTAATAGCTCACTGGCATTATCCCTAGGCTATCACTTGCCCAAGGGTATCGTTTTACTCGAAACAGCCGTGCTTGGCTTTATTGGTTACGGTGTCAGTCTGTTACTTTTTGTATTAGCGTTACGCGATCTAGGAACCGCTAGAACAGGAGCCTATTTTTCGACAGCGCCATTTATTGGCGCTGTTATTTCAATTTTACTCTTGGGTGAGTCGACGTCTATGATGTTTTGGTTTGCTGCATTATTTATGGGCTTGGGTGTTTGGTTGCATCTTACTGAAAATCACGATCATGAGCACACTCACGAGCCGCTTGAGCATACCCACGCTCATAGCCACGATAGCCATCATCAGCATCAGCACGACTTTGACTGGGATGGCGTTGGTTCGCATACGCATGCTCACAGTCATATGGCTGTTACTCATAAGCATCCGCATTTTCCGGACATTCATCACCGCCACACTCATAAAGTCAAATAACGCTGTATTTCAAATACGTGTTCTAGATAAATTTATCAATGCCGTAACATGTGAAGATACGAGGGTAATTAGTGTGTCGAGTGCGATGAAGCGCATATAGGCTTATATTGTCGTTGGCTCGAGGCGAGAAACTCTTGTTCTATTTCTGCTATAGGCTTGGCGATGACTTTATTTTCAGTGCGATATGCATGGCATTGCTAGTAGCAATAAAAATAGACTATTTGATGAGTTTGAAGGCAAAATATCTATTTTGTATAGGTGAATATGTAGTGAAAAATAGTATACTCAACTATCCCTCAGTGATAGGGCATGACTGCTCTTAACCTTGTCGCCTAGCGCTGATCTGTCAGAAAATAGACCATGACGGTTAATGATTGACCGAGCATGCGATTAAACTAAAATAGCCGGTTAACGTTGTAACCTTTTAACCTACTAATACATGCAGGACTAGAGCCAATGCCTAAGGCCAGTGAAATAAAAAAGAACGCCGCCCTCGACTACAAGGGTAATACTTATATAGTGAAGGGGATAGAACGCTCTGTGCCACAGGGCCGTGCGGGTGGCAGCATCTACCGTATGCGCATGTACGATGTGGTTACCGGCCGCAAAATTGATGAGGCGTTTAAAGACTCTGATATTTTGAACTTTGCCGACCTTATTCGCAGAGCCGTGATGTTTTCGTACATCGATGGCGATGAATATGTGTTTATGGACAACGAAAATTACACACCTTACAACCTCAATAAAGAGTCCATCGCTGACGAAATTCTTTTTATGAATGAAGCCACCGAAGGCATTCAAGTAGTGATTGTTGACGATGTCCCCGTCGCCATTGAGCTGCCTGCTCACGTGGAGTTGGAAATCACCGAAACCGACCCTTCTATTAAAGGCGGCTCCGCCACCTCAAGAACTAAGCCTGCCTTGTTATCAACGGGTTTAACCGTACAAGTGCCTGAACATATCTCTACCGGCGATAGAATTAAAATCAATGTCGAAGAGCGTAGCTTTATGAGCCGTGCGGACAGTAAATAAATAGTAGATAGTTTAGCGCTGGGTAACTGGCGCTAATTTTATTTTGTTGTTTCTCTGTAGTTACTTAGCAGTATGAGCTCGCTGAATCTATGGGATCCTATAGCACGCATTAGCTACAATCCTCGCTGCCTCTCCTTCCTAAGCGGAATTAGCCCCGGCTTATTGATAGCCGTATCATGCATATCTAACAGCTTTTTGTAGAGCAATGCTAAGCAATAGCTGTAGCGTCATAGTTTATTTTGGTCATCACAAATCACTCTTTATAGTAAATATTCGTATAGAGTCTGTAATCAATATTTCGATACTACGTTAGGTTTTTTTTCTATCTTTACAGGTGCGTTCTGATATGGATGGATGTCTCTTTTCCGGATGTATGACGGCAGCATAAACACAATATAAAATATTTATTCATTACTTTTCCGAATATGGCAAAGCTCACTATAGTTCATAGATTTAAAGCTTAATTAACTATGGTGCTACCAGCATTGCAGCCCAAAGACCAAACGTAACTTTTGGAAATCCATTAGGTGCAGGTAACAATCCTATCTTAGCTATCCGTGGTGTTTCTGTTACAAGTTATCGCCGATAACAATGAAAAAACAGTGACTATGTATGTGACGATGTGTATTTAGGCGCGCCAGCAGGTCAAACGACAAAGCTCTTTGATGTGAATCGCAACGAGGTATTACGTGGCTCGCAAGGCACCCTTCATAATGAATACATAGTCATAATCACCAGGCAGTCCTGCAGCAGACCCAGTTTTTGCCATTTGGTTCCAGCAACTGGTTCTACTCAATAATCCTAAATAATAATAGTTTACTGCTGTACTGGATAAGATCATTTTTTTAACTTGTACAGTTATTAATAAATCTAATAATTCGAAAGCTGCATTAAATGCACCCAGGATCCATCTGAGGGCTTTCTCTGGAGAATATATGAATACTTTAACGACAAGTTTAAGTAGGGCCGTCCGTTACTCTATGTTTGGTGTTGCTGCTTTAAATGTTGCGCCAGCTATGGCTTCATCGTTACTTGAAGAAATTATAGTTACAGCTCAAAAAAGAATGCAGAGTACAATGGAGGTTCCCATTGCCATTAGCGCTGTATCTGGGGATCAGTTGCGCCAGCTTGGCTTTACTAATGCTCAGCAGGTTGCCTCTATGGCCCCTGGCGTTAGTACGGTTCAGCCTAATGGCGAAGCCAATTATTCAATGGCTATTCGTGGTGTTTCAAACAGTAATTTCATTTCTAATGTTGAAAGCCCTGTTGCTTTATATGTTGATGAGGTTTACATCAGCCAAAGCGCTGGAGCTGGTTTTGCGCTCTTTGATATGCAGCGTGTAGAAATATTAAAAGGTCCACAAGGTACTCTTTTTGGTCGTAATGCTACCGGTGGCTTAGCTAACTATATAACAAAGAAACCTGAAGAAGAGTTTGAGGGTTATACGCAACTAACGGTTGGTTCCTATGATCAGGTGAAATTTGAAGGTGCTGTAGGTGGTTCCCTGAGTGAGAAAGTGACTACCCGTATATCGCTTTCGACCAATGATAATGATGGCTATATCAAGAATAGAAATGCTGCGTCAGGCGGCAAAAAACTCAATAATGCCAATGATATTGCCGCAAGATGGCAAGTGTCTATTGCTGCAGCTGACAATGTAGAAGTTTTATTGAATACGCGTTACGGTAAATCAGATATTCGTACGGGGGTTTATCAGCAAGCCAGTGCCGACGGAAGTGGTAACCTGACCCCAGGTGTAGGTGATGCTTACGGTTATGAAGATACGGATGGTGATGTCTATGCCGGTGACTGGGATTCACCAGGATCAAATGATGTTGAAACCAGTGGCTATACTGCGACGGTAACTTGGGAGATTGATGATTATATTACCCTGACCTCAATTACCGATTACTCAAAAGTTGATCGTGAATACTTTGAGGATACTGATGCTGGCCCTAATGACCCTCTTAACAATGGAGGTTATAACTATATGTTGTCGACAGAGGCTGAGCAATTCTCGCAAGAGTTGCGAATTAATGGTTCGGATGAAACGGTAGATTGGGTGGCTGGAGCTTACCATCTTAATATTGACGCCAAAGATCTGAGTGGTATTCACTGCTTTTGCGACTATGAGTTAGATTCAGATTTGTCTTTGGTAGATTCAAACTTTGATGTTAATGCCGATTTCACTTTGCCAGGTATGCTTAACCCCTATAGAAACAAGACCCAATCTACTTCTATCTTTGGTCAAATTGATTATTCCTTGTCAGACTCAATGATAGTAACGGCTGGGTTAAGAGCTATTCATGATAAGCAAGATTTTGATTTTGCTGTTGTTATTACTGATGTTATCAATCCGGATAATTTCCTAAATCCGAATATTGTTGGTCAACTTGGGCCTGCGGTTGAAGACTCTGTTACTAGTACTGAGTGGTCTAGCCGCTTAGGTTTAAGCTGGGATGTTAGTCAATACACCATGCTTTATGCTAGTTGGAGTCGTGGTGTTAAATCGGGTGGTTGGAATAGCTATACCGATCCTCGGGGTAGTGTTGGCAATCGCCCTACTGGTGCTGATTTGCGCTATGACCCTGAAGAGCTTGATGCTTATGAGCTTGGTTTTAAATCATCTCTACTTAATGGTTCCTTAGTGCTTACTGGTGCTGCGTATTATTATGATTATGCAAACTTTCAGGCATTCACGTTTGAAGGCATTACCGGTAACACATTTAATGCCGAAGCTAAAACATCAGGCTTTGAGCTTGAGGTAAAGTCAAATCCAGTTGAAGGGCTTGATGTTCTTTTCGGTGCAGGTTATATCGATAATGAAGTGACCTTGCCAAGTGGTACTAAGACCTCAGCTGTGCAAACGCCGCTTTGGAACTTAAATACCCTAGTGCGTTACGAATGGGATTTATTTACTGGCATGATGGCGCTGCAGTTTGATTCCCAGTATCGGGATAAGCACACCTTCGCTCTGGATGTTACCGAAGCAGTATCATCTGATTCCTATACTATCTCAAATATGTCTATTAGCTATACCGGTGGTGAAGAAAACTGGGATGTTAGGGTGTTTGTGAATAATCTTGAAGATGAAGAGTATTTAGTGCAAGCCTTTGATTTAGGCGGTGACTTTGGTCTGCAAGAGGGGTATTACGGTACACCTCGCTGGGCTGGCGTTAGTGCTTCTTATAATTGGTAATAGTTAGCAACGGATAACGTGTGTTGTCCGTTGCTTTTTATTTTTTGATGCGACTGTTTCTCTTACTACGTATAGAGCATTGCTACAGCTTGTTATTTGCTTTGCTTTGTTGTGAGAGAAATAGTTAAGTGTCTATTTTATTGGCTGCTGATATTGGTTGGCAACTATTTATACCGATGAAAATTAGCGATGTTATAGCCCCCGCTGCCACTCCTCCCTAAGGGGAATTAACCCCGGCTTATTAATAGCCGTATCAAGTATCTCTAACAGCTTTGCTTTATCTTTGCCTAGGGTGCCTTTTAACACTAAGTAGTTAGAGGCGTGATCGCTGCGGAATATGGTTTTGTCTAATTCCAGCTGGCTAATAAAGCTGCGCATTTCCTCAAACAATTCACTTTGATTAAGCTTGCGCCATTGGCCCTTAAAGTTTTTGGCAAAACGTTGGTCGCCGTTGGGTAGCTCTAATACCAGCATGCTTAAAAAATTGGGTTGCGCTTCGTTCATTAGCCTAGCAGAGTTTTTAGCATGTTGGGCGCTGTAGTTCGGGCCGCCTATGCCGTTTAATATCATCACCGAGCTGGTCATGCCTGCTTGCTTAATTTTTTTCAGGGCCGAGAGCGAGCTTTGATAGTCTTCGCCTTTTTCTATTAGCCCTAATAGTTCATCGTCACCGGTTTCGCAGCCTACATACATATAATCCAGCCCCAGCTCTCGCAGGGTGGTTAACTCGGCTACGCTTTTGTTTTTTAGGTTACGGGGCAGGCAGTAGGCCGATACGCGTCGCACGTTGGGGTAGTGTTGTTTGATGGTGGTGAGTATTTCCGTTAAGCGGCGTACCGATAAGGTCATGGCGTCGCCATCGGCTAAAAATACACGGTCTACCGGGTAGCCATCGTTAGCTAAGGCGAGTAGCTCTTGTTCTATTTCTGCTATGGGTTTGACGGTGAATTTCTTTTGCGGCGCGGTATACATATCGCAAAAGGTGCAATTGTTCCAAGAGCAGCCATTGCTGACTTGCAAAATCAGCGAACGCGCTTCACTGGGTGGGCGAAAAACCGGTTGTATATAATCTAGTGGGTACATAGTTGTGTGTGGCTATTGCGTAAAAGAGGATGATTTTAGTGTGTATGCCTAGGCAGTGCCAGTGATATTACTGCGGTGCAGATGATGAGCGCGCAGGAGGCTAGCAAGCAGGCGATAAAGCCATGCTGCATATAGAGGTAGCCCGAAGCCAAGGTGCCGAATAAGCGTCCTAGGGCATTGGCCATATAATAAAAGCCTACATCCAGTGATGCGCCATCGGCCTTGGCGTAGTGCACAATTAAAAAACTGTGCACTGATGAGTTAATGGCGAATAAAAAGCCAAACAGCATTAAGCCGATAATTGTCAGCGTTTGCGGGGCGATGTGGCTAGTCAGTGCTAGTGCTAATAAGCTGGGTGCTAATAGTAATAGGCTGGCCCATTTGAGCGCGGCTTTACCGTCGGGGGCTGCGGCGGTTTTTTTATGGCCGGTAAGCCGCGGGCTAAAGCCCTGGATAACGCCATAGGCGATAATCCAGCTGGCGATAAAGGCACCCACCTGCCAGTGGTTCCAAGCTAGTTCGCTGGCCAGGTACACCGGCAGGGCCACGGCAAACCAAACATCCCGCGAGGCAAATAAACATAGTCGCGCTGCCGATAAAATATTCACCGCGCGGCTAGTGGAAAATATTTCGCGAAACTTAGGCTTATAACTGGCGCGGCCTAAGTCCTGCTTTAATAAAAATAGGCTGGCTATACACACTAGCATTAAACAGCTCACCATGATTACAATGGCGTAGTGAAAGCCAAAGGCTGCAAGCAAGGCTGCGCCTAGAAAAAAGCCCACACCTTTTAAACTATTTTTGGAGCCGGTTAATAGCGCCACCCATTGATAGAGTTTGCCTTCGGCATTGCTGGGTATTAATTGTTTAATCGCGCTTTTAGCACTCATTTTATTGAGGTCTTTGGCTATGCCCGATAATGCCTGTGCGGCCATTACCCAAGCTACCGTTAATAGCTCATTGGGCACTAGTAGCATGCTCAGTGCGGCTACCTGTAACAGTAAGCCGCCATGCATGGTTTTGTTTAAACCAAAGCGCGCGCCCAACCAACCGCCTAGTAGATTGGTGACTACGCCAAAAAACTCATAAAACAAAAATAAAAACGCGATAGCCAAGGCATCATAACCCAACTGATAAAAGTGCAGCACAATAAGCATGCGCAAAGCACCGTCAGTTAGGGTAAAGGCCCAGTAGTTGGCGGTAATAAACAGATACTGCTGCAGGGTTGGGTTGCTTTGTTTGAGTGTTGTTAGGTGTTTTAACATAAGTTTTTTTAAAAAAGTCGCTAGTTAACAGTTCCTAGTTGCTAGAAAAAGGGAAGAGTCGCTAGTTAAAAGTTCCTAGTCGCTAGAAAAAACGGAAGATAGTCGTTGACAGTAGGTGGGCTGTCGGCAGAATTTTATCGACTATCGACTATCGACTATCGACTATCGACTATCGACTATCGACTATCGACTATCGACTATCGACTATCGACTATCGACTATCGACTATCNGACTATCGACTATCGACTATCGACTATCGACTATCGACTATCGACTATCGACTATCGACTATCGACTATCGACTATCGACTATCGACTATCGACTTATCCATAGCGCCTATTTTGTAGACTAATTCAGCACAGCGGTTGGCGTAGCCCCATTCATTGTCATACCAAAGAAACAGTTTTAACTGGCTGCCGTTAACCACCAAGGTATGGTCGGCATCGACTATGCAAGAGCGCGGGTCGGTTTTGTAATCTATAGATACCAGCGGCCTTTCTTCGTAGCCCAAAATGTTTTTTAGCTCACCTAGCGCGGCTTGTTTAAATAAATTATTCACTTCTTCGCTAGTGACGTCTCTGGCCATTTCAAACACGCAGTCGGTGAGTGAGGCGTTAGTGAGTGGTACGCGCACGGCGTGGCCATCTATCTTGCCTTTTAGCTCGGGGAAGATATGGCTAATGGCCGTGGCCGAGCCGGTGGTGGTGGGGATTAAGCTAGAGCCGCAGGCACGGGCACGACGCAGGTCGTCGTGAGGTGCATCCAGAATGGTTTGGGAATTGGTGAGTGAGTGTATGGTGGTTATAGAGCCGTGTTTAATGCCTATATTATCCATCAACACTTTCACCGCTGGCGCGAGGCAGTTGGTGGTGCAAGAGGCGGCGGTGACTATGGGGTGCAGGGCGGGGTCGTAGAGGTGATCGTTAACGCCCATAACTATATTGAGTACGCCGTCTTCCTTAACCGGCGCGCTCACTACCACCCGTTTTACCCCTAGCTCTAAATAGGCTTGTAATAGCGCTTGTTTTTTCATTTTTCCTGAGCAATCTATGACTACATCGCACTGTGACCAGTCGGTGTCAGCTATGGCTTTATTGCGGCTGATGCTGATGCTGTGCTCACCTATCTGTATGTGGTTATCTCGGCTGCTGGCCTCGTGCTGCCAGCGGCCATGCACCGAGTCAAAGTTGAGTAAATGGGCGAGCGTGGCGGCGTCGCCGGCCGGCTCGTTGATGTGGATAAATTCCAGTTCGGGGTTATCCCAACCTGCTCTTAAGCTTAAACGGCCCATGCGGCCAAAGCCGTTGATACCTATTTTAATCGTCATGCTGTTACTCCTTAAAAATCAGCAGCAGCTCAGCTTGCGCTCTGGCCTGCTGCCCATGGCCTGCAGCCGTTGGCTGTGGGGGGCAATAAAACGGGGGTTGGCTAGTCGTGTTTGTCTGAGTACGGTGAGTGCCCAGCTGGGCAGCGTGGGGCTGAGTTGATAAAACACCCACTGGCCCTGGCGTCTATCGTTGAGTATGCCTGCTGCCCGCAATTGTGCGAGGTGGCGCGATATCTTGGGCTGGCTCTCGGCCAGCGCGGTTACCAGCTCGCACACACACAGCTCTTGCTCTTGATCAATAAGCATTAGGCTGCGCAGGCGAGTTTCCTCGGCTAGGCATTTGTGAAACTCTACGGGGCCCATACGTTGCTCCGGCATAGGGTAGTGATATGTGAAAATCTGTATATATGCTATTCCATATATTTAGGCCTAACAAGGCTTATTACCGGCAATTGTTTGATGCTTATCAACCTTGCCGCTATCTGTGCAAAAAAGATCAGCCATTTGGGGTAATCTCGCTTGCTCTCAATAGGGTTTGCATTAATAATAATGCGAATGATTGTTAATTAGATTTAGGAGCTATGCTCTTGGTCATTCGGGCTGCTCACATGATGACATTAAACCAACTTAACATTGGTCAACTAGCGACTATCCATGATGTACATAGTGGCAATGCCTTAGTGCGTCTTTGTGATGCCTTGGGCTTGATACCCGGCGCGCCGGTGACTGTGTTACGCCGTGCCCGCGGCAAAGGCCCTATGCAAATTAAAAGCATGGGCACGCTCTATGCCATACGCAGCGACGATGCTGAGTATATTAATGTTGAGGTAGCGTAATCGCTGTGAAAGAACTCGCGATTATAGGTAGCCCTAACTGCGGCAAAACCACCATATTCAACCGCCTAACCGGCACCCGTCAGCGCACCGGCAATTGGCCTGGCGTTACCGTTGAGCGTAAGGATGGCCGCCTGCAATTGGCTGGCCAGCAGCTTAACGTGGTAGATCTGCCCGGTGTTTATTCACTGCACGATGATATTCAGGGCATAGATGCCCGCGTTGCTCACCAATACCTCAGTGAGCAAAGCCCAGAGTTGGTGTTAATGGCGCTGGATGCCACCCGCCTACCTAGGCAGTTGGCCTTATTGCCCGACTTGCTAGCCATGGGCAAGCCCATTTTACTTATCGTTAATATGCTAGATACCGCTGCCGCCGAAGGCATCAAGGTGAACCTAGCTGAATTGCGCAAACAAACGAGGCTGCCAGTCGTGGGGGTAACCGCCTCTACCGGTGAGGGTTTTGAGCAGCTAAAAGATGCCATAGCCAGTTTGCTGGTGGCCTACCCCGCACTGCCCAAAGCTGTCGATATAAAAGCCACTGCCGCGGCCTGTTATGTTGAAAATCATGGCGTGACCCGCACTGAACGCATAGACCACTGGATGCTACACCCCTTATTGGCGCTGCCTATTTTTTTGGTAGTGATGTATTTGCTGTTTACTATCTCGGTCAATTTAGGCGCAGTATTTATCGATTTCTTCGATATTGTGCTGGGCAGTATTTTTGTAGAAACACCCCGTTGGTTACTGGCTAGCGTGGGGGCGCCGGCTTGGTTGCAGGCCTTTGTGGCCGACGGCGTGGGCGGGGGTATACAGTTAGTGGGTACTTTCATACCCACTATCGGTTGCCTGTACTTGTGTATGTCGGTGCTGGAAGATTCCGGCTACTTATCGCGCGCGGCTTTTGTGATAGACCGCATGATGGCCAAAATAGGCCTACCCGGCCAGGCCTTTATCCCACTGATAATTGGCTTTGGCTGTAACGTGCCAGCGGTAATGGCTTCAAGGGCTCTGGGGCAAGTAAGCGCTCGCTTAACCACTATTTTTATCGCCCCATTTATGTCCTGTGGGGCACGTTTATCGGTGTATGTATTTGTGGGTACAGCGTTCTTCCCCAGCCAAGCGCAAAACGCCATTTTTGCCCTGTATCTATTGGGTATATTAGTGGCCATAGCGTCGGCCTGGATTTTACGCCGCTCGTTATTCTCGAATGTGGAGGCGGCCAATATCAGCGAAATGCCTGCTTACCATAAGCCTCTGCTGCGTAATGTTCTAATGCAAACTTGGCATAGGCTGTCGTCTTTCACCTGGCGTGCCGGTAAGCGCATAGTGGCGGTAGTTATCATTATTAATGTGGTGTCCTCATTTGGCTCTGATGGCAGCTGGGGCAATCAAAATACAGAAAACTCAGCGCTGTCGGCGCTGGGCAAAACCTTAACGCCCATGTTTACTCCTATAGGTATAGGTGAAGAGAACTGGCCGGCAACGGTGGGGTTATTTACCGGTCTATTCGCTAAAGAAGTGGTGGTGGGCACCTTGGATACCTTATATGCGCCGCCAGCAGTACAGGCGCAGGCGCAGCTTACTATGCCTAATTATGGCGCTGATGTACTTGCGGCTTTGGCTACCTTGGTGGAAAACACCGCGGGCTTAGTGACAGCCTTTACCGATCCGCTGAAAATTGCCTCCTCTCAGGAAGAAATTGCTGACCAGCAACCTAATAGTTACCAGGCCATGCAAAGCTTGTTTCCTTCGGCCTGGGGGGCGTTTTGTTACCTAGTGTTTATTTTATTGTATGCCCCTTGCGTGGCCACTATAGGGGTGATGCAAAAAGAAGCAGGGCAGCTGTGGTTGAGCTTTTCGGTAGTGTGGAGCTTGCTATTGTCTTATTGGTTGGCTTCTAATTTATGGCATGTAGCTTGGCTGATAGCGGCACCCGTGATGGCATGTAGCTGGATTATAGGCTCTAGCGCGCTGCTGTATGTGGCGTATAAACTCATCATGGCGCAAATGCGGCGCGGTATGCGCGATCAAATCCCGGTTGTTAATTTATAACGGTGGCTTGAGTCAAAAAAGTTCAGGGGAAAGGCGTTATTTTTACTATTTACTATTGATAATCATTCTCACTACCATTACTATTCCCGCATCTTATTAATGTAACTCATAGGGGAGTTCACCATCCATGTTTAAGCAAACTATCTTAGCGGCGGCTATTACTGCCGCAGCTGTTTCCGCCCAAGCTGCTGACACCTTACCCAGCACTGCGGATATGTGGAAAGTTATCCAAGAGCAACAACAAGAAATTAAAGTGCTTAAAGGCCAGATACAACAAACTGAAACCAAAGTGGCCGCTACTGCCGATGCTGTTGAACAATCAGCTAGTGGTAAGGTATCAAAAATGGCCGAGTGGGTAGAGAAAACTACAATCGGTGGTTACGGTGAGCATCACTTTAACCATTTTGAAGATAAAGATGATCAGGTTGATGCTCATCGCTTTGTGATGTATTTGTCACACCAGTTTTCTGATGATGTACGCTTCTTCTCTGAAATTGAGCTAGAGCACAGCATTGCTGGTGAAGGCCAAGCAGGTGAAGTTGAGTTAGAGCAAGCCTATATAGAGTGGGATTACACCCAAGGCCATAGTGTACAAATCGGTCAGTTCTTAATTCCTGTAGGTATTATGAACGAAACTCACGAGCCCGATACCTTTTACGGCACCGAGCGTAACTTGGTTGAAGCAAAAGTTATCCCCGCTACGTGGTGGGAAACTGGCGTGATGTTTAACGGTGAAATCGCCCCCGGCCTATCCTATAGTGCTGCGCTACACAGCGGTTTAAATGACGAGGACGCCAACATTCGCAGCGGCCGCCAAAAGTCAGCTAAAGCCAATGCCGAAGATCTAGCCTACACGGGTCGCATCAAGTACACCGGCATACAAGGTTTAGAGTTGGGTGCAACCGTGCAGTATCAAGAAGATATTTCTCAGGGTGCAGTGGCAACAGCTGATGCCCTGTTAACGGAGCTACACGCTATCTATACCGTACAAGCGTTCACTGTACGCGCCTTATGGGCCGAGTGGGATGTAGACGGTGACGTTTTTGAAACCACTGGCCGGGACTCACAAGAAGGTTGGTACATAGAGCCCTCTTATAAAGTGACTGAAAAGTTAGGCGTATTTGCTCGTTACAGCGAATACAACAACGAAGCCGGTTTAAGCGCCACCATAGATTATGAAATATGGGACTACGGTGTTAACTACTGGTTAACGCCTACCGTGGTGTTAAAAGCGGATTACACCGACTATGTTAATGACAATACTGGCGACACCGATGGTGATGCCTTCAACCTAGGTTTAGGTTGGTCATTCTAAGTTTAGTAGACGAATACCCTGGGGCGCATTGCGCCCCTTTTGAGTTTTTATGAAAGTATTTATAGCCGTGTTGCTGCTATTGCTAAGCAGCATTAGTTGGGCGCAAAAAGGGCAGTTTATTAGCGTGGCTGATTATCAGGCGCGCTTTTTTGCCGATGATACCGCTTGGCAAACTCTGTGGGTGGATAAAGCCTTACGGGATGATGTTGAGCGGTTACTGGGGCGGCGCTTTAGCACCTTGCGGCTGCGCTACTGGGGTGATCAACAGCGCACCGGCTGGGTGTTGGAAGAGATAGGCAAAGAGTACCCCATTACCGTAGGGGTAGTGGTTGATGCCGGTAAAATTATCGACCTCAGTATTTTGGAGTACCGCGAAAGCCGTGGCGGTGAAGTACGTTATCCTTTTTTTACCCAGCAATTTAACCAGGTGGCCTTGGCTGCGCAGTCACAACCTAGGCTGGATAAGTCTATAGATGGTATTACCGGCGCGACATTGTCCGTGCGCGCATTGAAAAAAATCGCTACACTCGCACTCTTTTTGCATCAACAGACGCCTTTTAATCAGCCCGTCAGCGAGGGCCAGTAAGCGCAGCCATCATGAAACTATCACTGTTGCAGTATAAAACTCTCAGGCCCTGGCTGTGGCGTTGGCACAGACGCGCAGGCTTAACGGCATTGTTAGTGGTGTTGTTAGTGACGGTGACGGGCTTATTGCTTAATCACACCTCAGAGTTAGCGCTGGGCAAGGCTGCGGTTAATAACCAGCGCCTGCTTGCCTATTACGGCATACAGACGCCTAGCTTAAAATCGTTTGCGGTTCATGACGATTGGTTGAGTGGTGACGATAAATCACAGTTGTATTTAAATGCACGGCATATAGCTGAATGTCAGCAATCATTACTGACTGCCGTGGCTTATCAGGGCTATTACTGGTTAGCCTGCCAACAGCAAGTGCTGCTGGTAAACCCGCAAGGCGAGGTGGTGGATAGTCTCAGCGCTGCTTATGGTTTGCCCGTACCTATAGTTGCGTTTGGCCTATGCGGTGAGCAACTCTGTTTGGCCACCGCCAAGCGCAGTTTTGTGATAGACACCCAGCAGTTTAGTTTTACCCCGGTGGAAAATATGCGCCCCAGTGCCAATAAGGCACAGCCATTACCGGTGGCTATAGAGCAGGCTATTATCCGCGCTTATAGAGGCCAAGGCCTGTCGTGGGAACGGGTATTATTAGATTTGCACAGCGGTCGCCTGTTTGGTCATGGCGGTGTCTGGGTGGTGGATATTGCCGCTGTTTTATTATTGTTTTTATCCTTATCCGGTTTTGTGTTGTGGTATCAACAGCGCAGCAAAAAGAAAGCTCGCCAAGCCGATTAATGGCCTTGCGATAAAGTCTGTAGTTATAGAGGTAAGTCGTTTTGTTAAAAGTTATACGTTTAGTGTTAGGTTATATCATCGTCGCCATCAGTTTTATCACCAGCCCGCGCAAAGCCAAACGCCCAGTAGAGCAGCAAGCCCAGGTTAACAAAGTGGCCGAGGGTTTAACTCTGTATCAATTTTATGCCTGCCCTTTCTGCGTCAAAGTACGCCGCGCTATGCGCCGGTTAAATATTCCTGTGGCTACTCTTAATGCCCAACAAGCTGAGCATAAAACTGCGCTATTAGAAGGCGGCGGTAGGGTGAAAGTGCCCTGTTTACGTATTGTAGAAAATGGCAGCAGTCAGTGGCTGTATGAATCTAAAGAGATTGTTGCTTACTTAGAGCAGCGCTGCGCGTAGTCCTTACGGGCAGGTTTTTAACGACCATACTTATGCTTGTAATTTTTGCTGGTGGCTTTCGCTTGTAGCAATAATGGGTATTGCTGAAACTCGCTGGCCAGCCACAGCATTAATAAGTGTGGCCAAGGCTAGGCCCACGGTATGGGTGTAAGCGCTATAGTCTATCCTCATCCGGCCCAGATGATTTATATGGGTAGCCAGCTAACTTAGGCTTTGCGCAAACGTCGCTATAATTAATAGCGGGCAAACCACTCTTACATACCAAGGCCATATTTTCCAAAATAGGCTGCTCTCTATCGCCGCATTACCTTGCTTTAATTCTTGCAATAGCGCGTTACGTTGCAGTATCCAGCCCGCAAAAATACAAAACATAATGCCCAGTAAGGGTTCGCTGTATTTGGTGGTTAGGTCTATAACAAAAACAAATAGCAGATCAAAGTTAAAAATAATCAACACGCTAATAGCCAGGCAGGCGCTGCCCATAATTAGGGTGGCGGCCAAGCGGCTGAGGCGAGTTTTTTCTACTGCTGTCGATACCGGCACCTCCAGCATAGAAATAGATGAGGTAACAGCCGCTATGCTCATCAAGGCAAAAAAGGCTATGGCCACCCATAAGCCGGTGTTACCCATGGCAGTAAACAACGACGGTAGCACTTGAAAAATTAAGCCTGGCCCAGCAATTAACTCACCTGCCTCATTAAATATCACCGAGCCATTGTGTTGCGCCACATAAACGGCGGGGATAATAAGCAAGCCCGCAGTGAAGGCTATGGCTAGATCTACGCAGGTGACTATGGCGCCTAGTTTGGGTAGGTTTTCATTTTTATCCACATAGGAGCCATAAATCAGCATGGTGCCCACACCCAGTGACAATGAAAAAAAGGCCTGGCCCAGCGCGCTAATGAGTAAGCTGGGCTTGAGCACCTGACTAAGATCGGGCAGTAGGTAAACTTTTAAACCGGTCATGGCCCCAGGCTGGGTAAACACATAGGCGATAAGTAAGACTAATAAAACCATCAATATAGGCATTAGGCGGCTGGACCATTTTTCTATGCCGCCCTCTATGCCGCTGGCAATAATACTCATGGTTAAACCGGCAAAAATAACACTGCCCATTAAGTCGCGCGTGATAGAGCTGGTGATTAACCACTGGCTGACGGTAGTCATGCCTGCCACATTGGCAATGCCATGGCCTAGGTGGGATAGCATCCAGCCAGCCACGATAGTGTAAAAGCTGAGAATTAACCCCGCTAATATGACCCCGTAATAACCTACACCTTTACCGATAAAGGAGGTGATTGGGTTGCTACTTAAAGAGCCTAACGCGGTGACGACATTGGCGCGGGCGTGGCGGCCTATAATTAACTCGGCCATTAACGCCGGGTAGGCTAATAAAAAAGCCAGCACAAAATACACCAATACAAAGGCAGCGCCGCCATTGCTGGCGGTTTGGGTGGGGAAGCCCCAAACATTACCCAAGCCTACCGCTGAGCCCGCAGCGGCCATAATAAAACCAAAGCGCGATGAAAACTGGCCTCTAGCTGTACTCATAGGGTGTTCCTGTAAAAAGAGTCATTGTTATTATTTAGCCAAACAGGGCCGCGCCAAAGAATTTTTGCGCCACGGTGTTGATAAAAATAACCAAGAGTATTAATGGGATGAACGTTGCTAACGAGAAGTTAATATAGCGTTCAGTCCAGGAATTTTTAAAATGCCTATCGCCTGTTTCAACTTCATCATTAAAACCTTTTTTCCAGCGATAGCGTACAAATAAGCACACTAATAAACCGTTAAGCGGCAAAATGGTTTCGTAAAAAACATCGACCACTACATCAAAAAAAGATTTGTTAGTGTCTGCATATTCGATAAAACTGCTAAGCCAGCCCACCATGCCAAAAGATACAGCGCAGGCTATAGTAAACAAGGCCATAGCCACATTGAGGCGTATTAAGGCGGTTTTACGTGGTAACTGTAGGCTGTCGATTAAGCTAGAGGTAGGCACTTCGGTAATAGAAACCATAGAGGTAATAGCGGCAAAAAAGACTAATAAGAAGAAGGTGGCGGCTACTGCACTGGCGCCTACATAGCCTATCAGTGTTTGCAGCTCTAAGAAGATTTGCGGTAAGAAAGAAAATATCATGCTTACCGAAGAGTTGCTGAGCTGTGAGGTGTCGGTATTGGGGTGTAGGGCAAAAATAGCTGGTAGCACTAATAAACCTGCACAAAAGGCTACGGCGGTATCGGTAAGGGCGATGAGTTTCGCGCTGGTGGTGATGCTTTCTTTTTGGTTAACGTAGGAGCCGTAGGTAATTAAAATACCCATGCCCAGTGATAAAGAGAAAAAGGCTTGTGATAACGCGCCATTAACCACTTTTGCGTCTATCTTGCTGAAGTCGGGGATTAAATAATAACGCACGCCAGCCCAAGCGTTGTCGAGAGTTAATACAAATATCACCAAGCCTATAAGCATAATAAATAAAGCCGGCATCATGATTTTAGCGGCTCGCTCTATACCGTTTTTAACACCGCTTAATAAAATGACATTCAATAAACCCGCCACCACCACTAAATAGAGAAAAATAACCTTGCTGTTAATAAATTGGCCGAAGGTTTCAGCTTGTGCCAACGTATCTAAGTTGCCGCTCAGTATTTCTACAAAGTAGCCAAATATCCATACCGTAATCACCATATAAAAAACGGCAATCATAAAAGGGGTAATAAAGGCGAGTAGGCCGGCTATTTGCCACAGAGAGTCGCTGCCCGCTTGTTTGCGATAGGCGCCTATAGGGTCTTTTTGGGTGTTTCTACCCAGGCTGAGTTCAGCCACCATTACCGGCAGGCAGACAAAGGCAACAAAGAAGGCGTAAATTAATAAAAAAGCGCCACCGCCATTTTTGGTTGCGGCAACGGGGAAGCCTACCAAGTTGCCTATGCCTACCGCTGAGCCAGCAGCTGCCAGAATAAACCCTATACGGGAACCAAATTGTTCGCGGGAGCTAGTCATGCCTTCTCTCTTTTTATTTCGATAGTAACGTCTGGAAGCAATTATCCACCGATAATAACAAGCTTTGTGAAGGCTTACCTTAAAAAAACTACCACCGTTTTGGTTGATATCTGCACAGGTGATTAAAAAATAGGCCGCAGCCATGCTGTCGTTAGTTTTTTATATAAAAGATATCTTGATATAAATCAGTGCATTTATATGTAGTTAATAGAATTAGGTAAATATACGGATGTTATTATTGATAAAAGTTAATGAAAATAAGCACTTACTTAATATTTGAGCGCCACGTAGCTATGCGAAATAACCTGCCTATCAGCGATACTGAATATGACTTGCACGATGAAGACGTGTTGATATCGACCACCACCACTAAGGGGGTGATTACCTCTATCAACGATGACTTTATTCGGGTATCGGGTTTTGAGGAGCAGGAGCTGTTGGGGCAGGCGCATAATATAGTGCGCCACCCCGATATGCCGCATGCCGCGTTTAAAGATTTATGGTCTGTAATCGCAGGCGATAAGCCGTGGATGGGCTTGGTGAAAAACCGTTGTAAGAACGGCGATCACTACTATGTGGATGCTTATATCACACCTATATACCAGCAGGGCAAGGTGACGGGCTACCAATCAGTAAGAGTTAAAGCCGATCCCGTGGTGACTGCTAGAGCTAAGCAGCGGTATCAAGAGCTGAAGAGTAACAAGCGTCCATGGCTGCATTCGTTGCGGCCGCGCAACTTGTCCTTTCGCTCAAAGGCAGCTGTATTTGCTTTGCTGGTGGCTGCACCGGCCATAGCTGCTGTTGTTGTGGGCGGCAGTATCTGGGTGGCGGTTATAACGCTAGGCCTGGCGCTGGGCTTGAGTCAGTGTTTGGTGCAGCCGTTAATTGCTATGGCTACACAGTCTAAAGCTATTTTTAACGATGAGTTGACCAAGGCGGTGTACAGCGGACGAGAAGATGAGCTGGGCCAGTTAGATTTAGTGATCAAAGCGCAGCGTGCCCAAAATCGGACTATTTTGGGGCGTGTCAGGCAAGCCTCCCAAACCTTATTGGCGGTTACCGAGTCTACCCAAGCAATCGTAGAGAGAACCACAGTAGGGGTGGGGCGGCAACAGCAAGAGGTAGAGCTGGTCGCTACCGCCATGCATGAAATGTCGGCCACGGTAAACGAAGTGGCTAGTAGTTCTGAGGCTACATCGCAGGCCTCACAGCAAGTGCTAGCGCAAACCGAGCAGGGCGAAAAACTGGTGGCTGCGGCTATTAATGATATAGATACCCTAGCCAAGTCAGTGGATAGCGCCACTCAAGTCATAGAGGCGTTAAAGCAAGATAGTGAGAAAATTGGCTCAGTGGTTGATGTGATTAGCAATATAGCCAGAGAAACCAATTTACTGGCTCTCAACGCCGCCATAGAGGCTGCTCGGGCCGGTGAGCAGGGTAGGGGCTTTGCGGTGGTAGCTGATGAAGTGCGCAACCTTGCTAGCAATACTCAGAACTCCACCGATGAAATACAGCAAATGATTAAGCGCATACAGCAAACCGCAGTGCAGGCGGTAGAGGCCATGGATGCCGGCAAGCAATTAGCCTACAAAAGTGTGCAGCAAATCGAATCAGTCGGTGACGCTTTTGGAGGCATTAGTGCTGGGGTGAGTCAAATTAGCGATATGAACTACCAAGTTGCCGCGGCCTCGGAAGAGCAGAGTATGGTTAGCGAAGAGATTAATCGTAATATGGTTAACATCATGGCCTTGGCGAACGATACCCATGAGAACGCTCAGCAAACCACCGCTGCCAGCCAGCAATTAACCCGTTTGGCTCACGATATGGGGTTAATGGTGCAGCAGTTTGGCAAAGTGTAAACGCACAACAGTGTGCGTAGATAACAGCTAGTGCTTACAGAATGTTGAATGCGGTAAGCACTCTAAACACACCCAAGCCTGATACAGTTAATACCACGGCAATACCTAATAGGTTTGCCAACAGATTGTTGGTGTAGCTGCCCAGCAGATTATTTTTGTTCATCACTATCAATAAAAACACCGCCACTACCGGTAGTAAAAAACCATTAGCCGCCTGTGCAAAAAGAATCGCGCTAATGGGGCTGGTACCTAAGGCCGCGGCCGTGGTGCCCGAGAGTAAAACCAGCGCCCAAATACTTTTAAAGCGTCTATTGCTTAAATCTAACGGCCAACCCATAGCACCGCTAACGGCGTAGGCAGCGGCCAGCGGTGAGGCTATTGCGCTGGTTAGGCCTGCAGCTAATAGGCCTATAGCAAAAAAATACTTGGCGTAGCTGCCCAGTAAAGGCTCTAGTTGTTGCGAAATAGTTGCGGCGGTAAATTCGCTGTCGCTGCCATAAAAAGCGGTGGCGGCGGTGGTGACTATAGCTAAAGTGATTAAGCCGCCCAAGCCTATGGCATAGGCATTATCTTTGCGGGATTCTTTTAGTGCTTCAGCAGCGGGCATGTCGGCGGGCCATTTTTCTTGCACGGTGCTGGAGTGTAAAAATAAATTATAAGGCACCACGGTGGTGCCTATTAGGGCTATAACCGTCAGCATGGAGCCTGTCGGTATACTGGGTTGGGTTAGGCCGCGAAATATACTGCCTACATCGGGCTGTATGACTAGGGCGGTAACGATAAAAACAAAACTCATAATCACCACCATCAACATTAGCCCTTTTTCTATTAAGGCATATTTACCTATCGCTAATATTGAAAAAGCACTAAGCCCCACCACTAAGGCCCAGACATTAATAGGTAGTGTTGTGATGGCGGCCAAGCCCATGGCAGCACCAGCGATATTACCCGATTCATAGGCGGCATTACCAAAACCTATGGCTACGATTACCATAATACTGGCGGCAATATTAAAAGCCGGTAATTGAAAGCTAGTGCGCAGTGCCTGAGCAAGATTTTTTCTGGCGACTAAACCCAGTCGCGATGCCATCTCTTGCAATATCAGGGTGGCGATAATAGAAAATGCTAAAGCCCACATCAGTGTGTAGCCATAATTCGCGCCGGCTTTACTGGCCGTGGTGACGGTGCCGGGGCCTATAAAGGCGGCCATAACTAATAAACCGGGGCCAAAGCGTTTCATGGTATTACCTTGTGGAATGCTGTGCGCTGTGGGTATGTGCCCACAGGGTGTATTGTTTTATAGGTCGCAAAACCGGGGCTGGTTCTGCTTCTTTAACAAACTCAGTAAGTCGGCCTCGCTTAAGGGTTTGCTGAGATAGTAGCCTTGTAAATAGTCACAACCTAATTGTATGAGATAGTCTAACTGCTGTTGGGTTTCTACGCCTTCGGCGACCGTTTTTAATCCGTATATTCTGGATATACTGACAATGATTTCTAACATGGAATGGTCTTTGTCGTCTTGATTACTTAATGCGGCGACAAAACTTCTATCAATTTTTAAGTGGTCGACAGGGTAGTGTATTAATTGGTTAAAGGCAGTATAGCCAGTGCCGAAATCATCCAGGGACAAGCTTACGCCCAGCGCTTTTAAGTCGTTTAATACTTGTATGCTATTTTTGTCATAGGCTACGAGCGAAGTTTCTGTTACTTCTAAGTCAATTTGCTTAGGATCTATATCGTATTTTTTTATTAACGCAGCAACTTTTTTCGGGAAATCTTTATTGTGTAGCTCCACCGATGACATATTAATACTAAAGGTTTTCTGGTAATTAATGGTGTCATTAAATTCTTTCAATTTACGCAGCGCTTGATCTATTACCCATAAGTCTATTTTTTTAATTAGGCCGGTGGATTCAGCAACAGGAATAAATTTTTCAGGACCGCATTTGTTAAGCATGGCGTTCGAGGAGCGCAATAAGACCTCTAGGCTCTCTATAGTCAATGAATCACTGTTATAAATAGGCATAAACATAAGGTAAAACTGCTTATTTTCCAGCGAGTAAATCAGTTCATCCTCTATATCTATTTTTTCCTTCATGGCATCGGCAATTTTTTTGGTAAAAAACTGATAGCAGTTTCTACCGGCAGATTTGGCTTGGTACATAGCCGCATCGGCATGCCGCATTAACTCAGATACTTCTACGCCATCATCAGGGGTAATGGCTATGCCTATGCTGGCTTTAACATTATGCTTCTGCTTGCCTACGGTAAAGCCGCCTTTAAATAGTTCTAAAATTCGGTTGGCGACTATGGCTGCAGTATCTGGCGTGGAGTTGGCCAACACTACGGCAAATTCATCGCCTGCTAGGCGGGCTACTGCGCTCTCTTGAGGGACTCGAGAGCATGCATCGGTGCTGCGTATGGATTCTAATAAACGGTCGCTAAATTCTATGAGTAGTTGGTCGCCAACATCGTGGCCGTAGTGGTCATTGACTTGCTTGAAATTGTCTAAATCTATATAGAGTATGGCTAGAGGCTCTTCTTGGTATAGCGATCGGGTTAAGGCTCTAGCGAAGCTGTTTTTAAAGCTGGCTCTATTAGCTAGGTTGGTTAAGGAATCATATTGAGCCAGGTTTTCCACTTCCACCAAAAGTTTGGCATAGGCATTGTTGAGCTCTGCTACCTCGTCATTTCCCTGCTGGGTTTCTAGGGTGGATTTTTTACCACTGCGAACTTGATTGGTTAGTTTGAGTACAGGGTTAATAATTTGCCTGTGTATCAGTGATAGCAGCGATGAGTATGAAAACAAAATCAAAGCTATAGTTAAAAACCACTGATTGTTTTTTTGCTCCTTTAATTGTTGGCCTATAAATTCATCAGATATCGTCACTTCTTTTTCAAATAGAGGGTGAGTTAAGTTGGCAGAGATAATTCTTTTACTTTTACCTAAGGTGATAGTTGGAGTGATATTACTTTGATCGGGGTTGTTATTAATGTTGAGGTTTGTATGGTAGTGGTTAGCAAATTCTTCTTGTAAGGCAGGGGTGCCTAGGCGGATAAAATCCATGTTAATAATAATTAAAAAATAGCTAACTTTGTTTTCATTTTTGTGCCTGCGCGAGCCGGTTGATAAAAATTCTGAGCTAAAAGTATGTAGCCGGGCCAAGTGCACTTGCCCCGCTTCACTGGTAAATAAGAATGATTCTTTAGAGGCTAGTTTATGGGCGGGTTTATCTAGCCAATGCTGCTGTTGTTTAGGTATAAGGGGGAGTTTAGGTTCAGCAAAGAGCTCTCTTTCGTCAGCGGAAAACAGAATGTCGCCTTCGGCATTAATAATTTGTAGGCTGACTAGCCCCGGCATAAAGCTGCGTACTTGTTCGCGCTGTTTGTTCAGTAAACTGTCTAGGGCATCGTAGAGTACATGTACCGAGGGGTCGACTATGTAATTGGCATATTCATGGCTATTAACCATTTGTGAAAAGATAGAGTCGGCTAAGTTAGTCTCATAATTAATGCGATAAAGGCTATTGGTAAGGGTTTGCTCTAGCTGTTGCTCATACACTAGGCGCGCCTGATCCTCCATGGTAGTGTTGAGTATCTCGGTGGTAATAATAAAGACACCAGCGATAACCGGTAGCAGAATTACATTAATACGTCGCGTGAGTTTCATAATAGGTTTAGTCGTTGTGTATTAGCTTTTGCAGTATGCGGCTGCGTATTTTTAACTGCTCATTAGAGAGGGTTTTTACATGGTGGCTCTTGGCCAGTATCGCTGGGCTGGGGAATAGCTCACGGTCGTTTTTATAATCGTCGCGGGCTATCCGCAGTGCGCCTAGGTTGGGCGTAGCTAAGCCTATGGTTTCGGCATTAAGCAAGGCGATATCGGGGCGGCTAATAAAATTTAAAAATTCTATGGTCGCCGTTTTAATAGGGCTGTCTCTATGGGGCATGGCTAGGCAATCTGTCCATATAATCGTCCCTTCTCGGGGGATAGTATAACGCCAGTCTTGCTGCCCCGTGGCCTTAATAAAATGTTTAGTGTCACCGGAGTAAGCTACAGCCATGGTGATGTCGCTAGCAGCCTGTAAGTCGATGGCGTAGCTAAGGCCATAACCATAGGAGTGCAAATGTACGCGCTGTTTTTTTAATAGCGCGTAGGCCTGTTTTAAATCATCTTTGTCTTCGCTATAGGGCGGTAGGCCCAAAGCGATAAGGCTAAGGCCGGTGCTGTTTATGGAATCTTTCAGCATAATGGTTTTTTGCTGATTGCCGGGGGCTATATCAAACAATGCTTGCCAGGAGTCTATACCCTGTGGGTTGGCCGATGCTCTATAAGCGATGCTTAAAGTCCCCCAAGCATAGGGCATACCCTTGCGGCCACAGGCTAAATGCGAGGCCGGTGATAGCTGCGAGCTGTTGGCGATTTTATGTATGGGAATGTCGACGAAATAGGTTTTTTCTCCATCGGTTTTCAATGCTTGGCTATCAATCATAACGAGGTCGAAATTGCCGCCGCGGCCGCTGAACAGCATAGTATCGCGCTGTTGTTCATTATCGAGGTAAAACTGCTCTACGCTATGGCCGGTTTCTTGTTCAAAGGCGCTAATCACCGCAGGGGCAAGATACTCCTCCCAGTTAAGCACACGCACGGATTCAGCGACCGCAAAAGTGTTAGGCAGCGTAAAAGCGAGCACAGCAATGGAGGTATTAATGTTTAGCATTAGCGTCAAGGTAGCCTTGGGGTAGACAGTGAGCGCTTAGCAAAAAAGGAGGCTAATAGTACGGCTATGCGCTTCATTTATTATTGTTATGGTTAAACGTGGTGTTCAAAAAGCTATGGCGGGGGATTATAGCCGCTTTTTTAGGCTTTGACCTGCTTTGGCGGCAATTAGCAATATTTGTCCAAGTTATTGCTGGTTATTACTGTTGCCTGGCTTGGGTATTTGTTCCCATGGTTAACGCAGTGTGTTCTTATGGCGACAATACCGGGGTGGCTAGTTAAGTGATTGATATTAATGAGTTATTTTATATTCTCTGAGGGCTTTGTTTACATAGTCAGAGGCTTTAGCACAAGTTTATAGCTGACAGATCTGGTGGCTGTGTTAGCCTGTTAAATCTAAATATACGTTTGTTCAATATCGTGGTTACTGAGCAAGCATGCACACGATAATAAGCAAGGAAACAGCAGTATGAGTGACACCGCCAAGAAAAGTTTTTTTTACGATTTTGTCTCCCGTTATGTAAACACCGACTTTGATACCTATATAGCCAGCGCGGTACAGGATGAAGACTATTTAAACTGGCATGGCCACTGCTTGCCTCACGTGTATGAGGACGAAGAAAAAGAGTACAACGCCGTACGCAATGGCTGTGCCTTATTCGACGCCTCGCCGGTTAAAAAATACCGCATACGCGGCGCCAATGCCGGTGCCTTTATGGACTATGTGTTTACCCGCAAAATGAGCGCCTTGCCCACCATGCGCTCTACCTATGCCATTTGGTGTACTGAAGACGGTATGCTTAATGACGATGCCCTGCTGTATAAATTAGCCGAAGACGATTATTTGCTTATGGTGGCCGAAATGGACCACGACGAGCACTTCGCCAACTGCCAAGCAAAAGTAGGGGGCGATGTCCAAGTCACCGAAGAAACCCCCTCTCTGGCTGGTTTTGCGGTGCAGGGGCCTAAGTCCTGCGCGGTGCTTAATAGCTTTGGTTTTGACGGCATCGCCAATATGAAGCCTTTCCAAGTTATTAATTATGACTTTAATGGCGGCCAAGTGATGGTAACCCGAGCCGGCTTTACCGCCGACCTAGGCTATGAAATTTGGTTTAAACCCGAACTGGGCAAAGCGGTAGAGCAAGCCTTTATCAACGCCGAGAAACTCTTCGGCATACAAATCGCCGGCTATGGCCTCACCGCTATACAGCTATGCCGTATGGAAGGCGGCTTGGTGGTACCCGGTTGGGACACTCTACAAACCTTCGAAGACCCAGAGTTTGAACGCAGCCCGCTAGAGCTAGGCATGAGCTGGAACGTAGGCTGGGATAGAGAGGATGACTTCGTAGGCAAAGCCGCGCTGCTACAGGAAAGAGCACAAGGCTCACGCTTTACTATGAAAGGCTTCATCATCAAAGACGAATGCGAGCTGGAGGACGGCGCCGAGCTCTACGCCACTATCAGCGGCGAAACCGTACAAATAGGCACCTTACCTTCGGTGTCCTGGTCATACAGCGCCAAGCATTGGTTGGGCCTATCGTCCTTACGCGTAGCCTATGCCGAAGTGGGCGAAGGTTTTGTGCTTATTAATGATCAGCCAGTGGCGGTTACTATTTGCGCACTGCCGTTTGTTAATTTTGATCGTCGTACGCAGGTGCCTGCGCCGATGTAGCTACAGTCTCTAGTTGAAAGTCGCTAGTCGCTAGAGGGGCAGCGATAAGAGGCAAGCTGCAAGAGGTAAGATTAAAGATTTTAGTTTTGTTACGCCGGCCTAGTGCCGGTGTTTTTATATGTGGCGCAGGAGTTGAGGCGGGATTTATTTATCTGTCACGCCGGGCTTGATCCGGTGTCCATTGTTACTCGACTTAGATATTGCTGCTGGCTTTAAGCTTGTGGACCTCTTTGGGGTAGATAAATAAATACACTTGGTTGAACGTACTAGGGAGGTTTATCTGTTCGTCTGCAAATGACACCATGCCAGAGTTAAAGGTGGGGTCTGCGACTAGCATTAACCTGACATCGTTTAAATGTGTTCGATACTTCGCCAAGTTTTTCTCTTTGCTGGCAATCATGGGTTTTAGATCATTAACACACATTTTTCTAATCCAGCCAGTGCGATCGCTAATATACTTCCAATGACCATAGCGGCTAAATTGATTGGGTAGCTTAGTGATGTGCATGATTGCCTTAGTATCTAGTTTTAGGCATTGGTGTTGCCATTCATGGGCTGTTTTGGAAAAATTGAGCAGCATTGGAAGTATGTCATCCCTAGATGCTAGCTTGCCCAGTATTTCAACTTTAATAGGTCTAGTGGAATGTGAGTAATATTGGCTTACCAGTTGTCTCATCCATAGGCTGTTATTGCTTTCTAGCTTTCTTAGTTTTGAACCCTCGTTGGATTCACGATCTTTGGTGAATTCCCTAACCTCTAGACCAAATTTAGAGCGCCCGTCAGTAACAATTAAATCAGGCCATTCCCTTTCATTGGGTGAGCTTGCTATATCCCACGCCTGCCCTAGTGCGTTTGCCATTTGATGGGCAAATATCAGCTCTTTGTTTTTTTGTTTATACGTCGTCATAGTGGCGGGTAGGCTGCTAAGCTCCATGGTGAAATAGTCAGAAAGCTACGGTGTTACTAATAATTATATGCAGGTAATGGCTTATTTTCCGGTACTGGGCTGATGAAACCAAAACTCTATCTCATCAGTTTCAATCTCAAACTTGGCTGAGTGCTCAATATTAGCGGGCACGTGGTACCACTGGCCGGTGCTGATTTTGATGGTTTGGCCGTTCATGGTGAGTATGAGTTCGCCCCGGGTGATAACTCCATGGTTGTCGGTATCGTGGCTGTGGGCTGGTATTTCGGTGCCCGCAGGGTAAGAGGCAAATAACACATCGCTATTTTTCGCTTCAAGTTTATAGGCGTCAAAGCGGCCATCGTATAAGGGTAGGGATTTTATTCTGCTAGGATATTTTCCGGCCATGTTAATTCCTTTTGGGTGCTATCGCTTATTCCTATGCAAGAAGGCTTATTATATCTTTACGAATTTCGGTAGCAGTAACAAAATAATCCCCACAATAACCAATAGCGTCGAATTGTAAACAAAGTAGGGGTATATCATTAAGGCAATGCCACTATATTTTGCAACTGCGTGAGACTGCTTCTTGCCGTAGATGAAGTAGCCTAGGCCGATAGAGCCGAAGAGTAGGCTCCATAGTACGACTGTGGTATCCATTGGTTATTTTTGGCCTTATGTTTTTGAAATTTAACAATGATAACTATAGGTGGTGTCTACATTATCGGGGGAGGTTCATGAATCTTGATGAAGATTCCCCAGCGAGAACTTCTGATGTCCTATGAAATCTGGCTTATCTCTCATATATGCCCTAACAGTGTTATTAACTAGAAGAGTCAGGTGTAAAATCCAAGCCTATATCTTCGCGTTTCTGCCCAAATATACACAGGTCTAAATCCCCGTGCCTAGCTATTACCTTGTAACTTATTCCCGGTTTAGCTATTGGACGGTATGCGCTTAGCTAGCAGCTTACAAGCTAAGCTCTAATAATTAAAACGATAGGCACCGGCTCAAGGCCGGTGCGACGGTGATATGAAGTTGATCAAAAGCAACGTTGCAACCACGACAACCCGCTTTTATCCCCTATTTAACCCGCTAAAAAATCACCTACCCATATGGGGAACTGATCTATAGTGTGGTCCCTGATAGTGTGCACGCTATGCTTATTGATGTGAAAAAATGCCAGCTAGAGAAATGGCCAGGAGTGTTCAGATGTTAGAAGTTGCCCAGTTATTAGATCGTAATGTGCCTGCGTTTTCATTAGAGGACATTAAGCGCATCGCGTTACAATATTTTAACGTGCAGGGTGAGTTTAAACGCCTGCCCAGCGAGCGCGACCAGAGTTATCGCTTAACCGCCGATGATGGTGAGCAATATATTTTTAAAGTGTCTAACGCCCAAGATGCCCCCGCTGACATAGACTTTCAAACCCAAGCGCTGCTACACATAGCCCAGCAAAACGATGCACTACCGGTGCCGCGCATTCTGCCTACGGTAAACGCCGAGCCCTGCGCCATAGTGGCCGGGCAGGGTGACGACCAACACGTGGTGCGCCTGCTCAGTTTCTTGCCAGGCATTATGATAGGCGAGCGTGCCGAGTTAAATACCACGGTGTTACGTCGTAATGTGGGCGCAACGGTGGCCCGTTTGGGCCATGCCCTGCGCGGATTTTTTCATCCTAATGCGCGTAACAGCCACCCCTGGGACATGATGAATTTCATGGTGTACCGCGAGCACACCCATCATATCGCCAACCCTGAAATACGTAGCTTGGTAGAGGCGGTGTTCGACCGTGCTAATAGCCTTATGCCTAAGTTAACCGCATTGCGTCATCAGGTGGTGCATCAAGATGCCCACAGCGGCAATTTATTAATCAACCCCGAGCAGCCCGACCACGTGGCGGGCATTATTGATTTTGGCGATATGCTCTACGGCCCCTTAATGATGGAGTTGGTGGTGGCCTGCGATTTAATGATGCATCGCGTGGCCGATCCGGTGAGGGATATGAGCGACATTGTCGCCGGTTTCGACAGTGAGTTGGAGCTAGAGGAGCAAGAGCTGGATTTGCTCTACGATATGATTATGGTGCGCAATGCCATTACCCTAGCCGTGTCGGCTTGGCGCGCGGCCATGAGCCCCGATGAGCCCCCCTATGTAGACGATATAGATTTATACGAAACCCTAATCACGCGCTTACATACTATAGGCCGTGCAGAAATCACCGCCCGTTTTAGAAAGGCTTGCTGTTTCCCCGTATACAGCCCCGCCATAGGTGAATACCAAGAGCCTAACCCACAAGCTGAGGCGCAATTAAAAACCAAGCGTAAAGAGTTACTGGGCGACCCTTGGCATTTCTATCAACAGCCTTTGCATTTTGAACGCGCCCGTGGCCCGTGGTTGTATGAGGTGAACGGTAAAGCCTATTTGGATTTGTATAACAATGTGCCGCAGGTAGGCCACTGCCATCCCCATGTGGCGCGCGCCATAGGGCGGCAGGCCAAAGTGTTAAACACTAACACCCGCTATATGTATCAAAGTGTGTTGGATTATGCTGAGCGTTTAGTCGCTCTCACCCCCGATCATATCGATGCCTGTATCTTTGTAAACTCAGGTTCCGAGGCCAATGATTTAGCGGTGCAAATATCGCGGGTGATTACCGGTGAGCGCGGCGCCATAATAGTAGAAGATGCCTACCACGGCGTCACCGACGCTACGATGGATCTCTCCCCCTGCGAAGGTCGCCGCCCCGATTATGTCGCCTATCTAGGTGTGCCTTGCCCCTATAGAGGGCCGCATGCCGGTAAACCGGATATGGCCGAGCTGTATGCGCAGGATGCCGATAAGGCCATTGCACAGTTAGACCAGCGCGGCTTTAAACCCAGTTACTTTATGGTGGATACCGCTTATTGCTCTAGCGGCGTAGTGGATGTGCCCGAAGGTTACTTGGCCAAAGTTGAGGCTAAGGTGCGCGCCGCCGGTGGTTTGATTATTGCCGATGAAGTGCAAGCGGGCTTTGGTCGCCTAGGACAAATGTGGGGCCACGAAGCACGTGGTATGAAGGCCGATATGATTACCCTGGGCAAGCCTGTGGGTAATGGCCATCCCTTAGGTGTCGTCATGCTCAATAAAAAAGTGCTGGCGCAATTTATGGAAACGACGGAATTGTTTAGCACCTTTGGTGGCAATGCGGTGTCTTGCGCGGCGGGTATGGCGGTGCTGGATGTCATCGAAAATGAAAGCCTCATCGCCAATGCCAATAGCACCGGCGACTACCTACGCGCGCAGCTGCACAAGTTGGCCGAAACCCAGCCCTTAATTGGTGATGTGCGGGGCAGGGGCATGTTGGCTTCGGTAGAGTTTGTGACCGACCGCATTAGCAAGGCACCGGCCACCGAACAAACCGGCCAGCTGTTAGAGTTAATGCGCGAGCAGCAAGTGTTAATAGGCAGCTCAGGCCCCTTAAAAAACAGCTTAAAACTGCGGCCCTCGTTGGTGTTTCAACCTGAGCATGTCGATATCTTTATCGCCGCCTTGGATAATTGCCTCAGCCAATTAAGCGCTACAAACTAGCGCTTAGCGCATCCGCTAACACCGGGTATGTAAAGCGAAAGCCAGCCTGCTGTAAGCGGGCCGGTAATACTTTTTGCCCGGTTAATAACAGCTGCGACATTTCACCTAAAGCTAGTTTTAGCGTCCAACTGAATACGGGCATGACTGCTGGCCTATGTAATAGCCTAGCCAAGGTTTTGCTAAACTCTTGATTGCTCACCGGGTTGGGAGCGGTGCCATTAAAGACGCCTTGTAGCTGCTCTTGATTCACCAAAAATTCTATGATGGCCAGCAAGTCATCCCTGTGTATCCACGACATTATCTGTTGCCCCGAGCCTATGCGGCCACCCAAACCCAGCTGAAAAGGCAAACGCATTTTGGCTAAAAAGCCGCCGTCGGGGCCTACCACTAAGCCTGTTCTTAATAGGCATACTCTTACATCGTATTGTTGGGCTTGCAGGGCGCAGGCTTCCCATTGCGCGCAGAGTTGGTGGGTAAATTCATCCTGCGGCGGGCTATCTTCAGTGAGGGGGCTGCTGCCTTGGTCACCGTAATAACCTATTGCCGAGCCACTAATGAGGCAGTGAGGTTTATGTTTGGCGCAGGCAATGTAATCGATTAATTGTTGGGTGATGTTAAGGCGGCTGGCTAGCAGGCGCTGTTTTTGTGCCGCGCTCCAACGCTTATCAGCTATAGGCTCGCCAGCTAAATTAATGATGATATCGATGGGTTGGTTTAGCGCGTCCATGTGGTTGATGGCGAGCACGGCATCGCCACATAGCTGTTTAACCTGCTCGCTGCTTTGGCGGCTTAACACCCACAGGGTTACCGCGTCTTGATGCTTTTGTAGGTAGTGGCGGCACAGGGCTATACCAATAAATCCCGTGCCCCCGGTAATGACTATGTTCATAACTAAGCCTCGTGATTAGGGGGGGGTTGAGTATAGTGTAGTCGCTGTATATAGGCATAAAACTGCTTATTTGACGGGCTTATATGGGGGGATAGTTTATGCCACTATAGCTTCGGTTTGGCCCATCAAAGGTGTGGCTTTTCTGGTGGAGTCGGTTTATGCTAGCTCTCCTTTCACTAAATGAATGTTTATTCATTAGTGTGTTGTTTTAAATAAGTGAAATAATGATAACGATATCAAAGAGAGGGTGCCATGGCGCGCTATGAAGGCCTAGAAACGTTTGTTGAGGTGGTTAATTGCGGAAGCTTTTCCATGGCAGCCGATAAATTAAATGTATCTAAATCACATGTCAGCAAACAAATTGCCCGTTTAGAGGATCGCTTGGGTGCGCGCTTATTAAACCGCACCACCCGCACGGTCAAGCTCACGGATGTGGGTTCGGGTTATTACAGCCGCTGCGCGCAAATTTTGGCTGATTTAGAAGAAGCCGAAATGGCCATCAATAATTTGCAGCAAACCCCGCGTGGCGGTTTAAAAATTACCGCGGCGGGCACTTTTGCCGAAAAGTATATAGGGCCAGCAGTGGCAGACTTTTTAGCCAAGTACCCGGAGCTGTCTATAGAGATTAACTTTACCAGCCGCACATTGGATATCGTAGAAGAGGGTTACGACCTAGCGATACGCTTTGGCCGCCTGCAAGATTCCTCATTAATCGCCCGCAAAATCGCCCCGCGCCGATTGTATATGTGCGCCAGCCCCGCGTATTTAAAAAAATACGGCAGCCCTGAAAAGTTGGAAGATTTAAAGCAACATAATTGCCTGCGCGGTTTTTTGTCCAGCTGGCAAATTGAAGTGGATAAGGAAATAGTTAATCACAAGGTGTCGGGCAACTGGCGTACTAATAATGGTAATACTTTGTTAGTCGCTGCCGAAAAAGGCATAGGTATAGTACAATTGCCGCATTTTTATGTGCAGGAACAGCTCGCCAGCGGCGCGCTGGTAGAGGTGTTACCCGAGTACAATGGTTTTGATACGTCTACTTGGGCGGTGTACCCTCATAACCGTCATTTATCGACTAAGGTACGTATGTTGGTAGATTTTTTAATTGAGTATTTTCAAAGTGATAATGCGGTGTAAGCCGCGAGGTTGAGCCTGTTATGAAGTTTGTTACCTTGGCGTCGGGTCAGTTAGCGGCCTTAGTAGATGAGCAAGTCATTGATATCGCTGCGGCGGCACTAGCCTTAGGGCAAGCGGCACCAGCCAGCACTTTGGCGCAGTTAGTCGCGCTGGGTGATGAGGCGGCCAAGCAGGTGTGGGCTATAGCAACCGCAGCGGCGGCACAAAATTTGGCCTGCCAGGCTTATGCTCAGGCTGACATCATCGCGCCATTCCCCACCCCAGCCCGCAATATTATGTGTCTAGGTAAAAACTATGCCGGCCACTTAATTGAGGTGGCGTTAAAAACCAATACCTCTACCGACTTACCCGAATATCCCATTATTTTTACCAAGGCTCCCAGCTGCGTAATAGGCCCAGGCGACACGATTCCCGCTAGTGAGCAATACACTCAAAAGCTGGATTACGAGGCCGAGTTGGCTATTATCATAGGCAAAGGTGGTCGCGATATTAGTGCCGCTAATGCTTGGCAACATGTGTTTGGTTACACCGCTTTTAATGATGTTACTGCTAGAGATTTGCAAAAAAACCACAAGCAATTTTTTAAAGCGAAAAGCCTCGATGGCTTTGGCCCTATGGGGCCGGTGGTGGTACACCACAGTGTGATGCCCAGCCCTGATCAGATAACCGTAAAGTGCACCATTAATGGTGAAGTGCGCCAGCAAGATACTTTGGATCATTTGATTTTTGATATACCCACGATGATAGAAACCTTGTCGGCGGGTATGACGCTGCAGTCCGGTGATATCATCGCTACCGGCACGCCGGAAGGGGTAGGTATGGGCTCGACACCGCCACGTTATTTAAAAGCAGGCGATGAGGTGGTGGTAGAAGTTACTGGGGTTAAGCCTTTAGTTAATACTGTGGCTTAGGTATTACATCATAAATATTTAGCCAAAATATGACGGTGTTAAGTTAGTTTATCTTTTCCCTTCTAGCCGATGGGTAAGCAAGCCATCTTGTTTCAAGACACGCCGTAAATACTTCCATGTAGGCTAGGCGCAGGCATCCATGCCTGCGACTGTCTTGAACCAAGATGGCTTACTTCCTAAGAGTAAGCGCTCCGTAGCAAGTTTTAAAAAATATTTTGTAAGAAAGATAAGCGTGATGCAATGAGTTAAGTATTGCCTGTCCTAGAGCCTGCCCCACGAGTGCTTTGGGTACATGGAAGTATTTACGGCGTGTCCTGTAATGTAATACTTGGCTCAGATAGCTACTATCTATAACAGTGATTACGACAAGCTTTTTTGAAACCTGAATCACTATTAAGACAGTCTTTTTTTAAAATTAATATAGCGTAATTAGACTCCGGCTTTCGCCGGAGTGACAACGTTAAAGAAAAGTGAATGCTCTAAAATAAAGTGCGTAGCTCAGCTCGCTGCTATCTATAACAGTGATTGCGATAAGCTTTTCTTAAAGCTTGAAGCTTGAAGCTTAAAATCAAATCGCCCCCATCGCTTTTAGCTCACTCAACTGCCCATCACTAAACCCTAACAGCTCTTTATAAACGGTATCGTTAGCCGAGCCATGAGGCAGACCTGGAAAACGTATACGGGTAGGTTGAGCGGTGAGGCGGAAGGGTACGTTGGGAAACTTCAGCTCTATGCCCGTGGCGGGGTCTTCCATAGTGACAAAAGAGCCACGCGCGGCGATATGCTCATCTACGTCTATATCTTTCATGGCCATGATAGGCCCGGCCGTAATATTTTCGCGGCGGCATATTGCCATGGCTTCAGCCTTGGTGTGGCTTTTAAGCCAGTCTTGAATAATACCGTTTAAGGCTTCGCGGTTGGCGGGTTCTATGCGTTCGTTGTTGGTGAGAAAGCGTGGGTCTTTAATTAAATTATCGTGTCCCATTACTTGCGCCAGTTTTTCCCAAGGTTTTTGTGAAGAGCAGGAGAGCGCTATCCACTTACCATCTTTGGTTTGATAATTATTGCGCGGTGAGGCAGCGCGTAATTCATTGCCTATGGGCTCGGGGTTTTCGCCGGTGAGTTTGTAGTGTAAAAACTCGCCGCCTAAATAGCCCAGCAAAGGCTCATACAATGAGATATCGATAAGCTGGCCGCCTTTTACGCCGCGTTCTTGGCTGGCCAGCGCTAGGCTAACAGCAAAAGCTAAATGCACGCCGGTGGTTAAATCGGCCAGCGCAATAGGTGGGCTGGTGGGGCCGCTGTCGACGCTGCCATTTAAGTAGGTGAAACCACTATAGGCTTCGGCCAAGGTGCCAAAGCCGGGTTGCTCGGCGTTGGGGCCGTCCATGCCATAGCCTGAGACTTTGGCAATGATGAGGCCGGGGTTAACGGCTAATAGCTCATCGGGTGATAGGCCCAAACGCTCCATAGCGCCTACCCGCATATTTTCTATCAGCACATCGGCTTGTTTTACCAAGTCCATAAAAAGGGCTTTGCCGTGTTCGTTTTTTAAATTAACGGTAACCGGTAATTTATTGCGACCTATTACCGCGTAGTAGGGTTCTATGCCGCTGTCTTTTAGGGTGCCCCACTGACGTAGGCCATCGGGCACTTTTGGGTTTTCAATTTTTATCACTTCTGCGCCAGCATCGCCCAGCAGTGCAGCCGCGTAGGGGGCTGCTATTACCGTGGACATATCTAGCACGCGCTTGCCCTGCAGGGGTAAGCCTGCAAAGCAATCGGATAAGCGCTGTGAGGCGATAAACGCATCCAGCTCAGGTTTGGTACGACACATAGAGTATCTCCCGTTTTTTGTATGTGACCCGTTGCGGGGGGCAAGACGAGTCACTTATTGTTGGGGTGTCTACTTGCAGGCTACTTGTTGGGGTAGCTACGCAAACGCTATTGAGTGATTAGCGATTGGTGATTTGCTGGTGTTGTGCCACCACAACTTCAGCTTGGCGTATCGATGCGGCATCGATTAAACGCCCATCTAAGGTGACGGCACCTTTGCCTGCTTTTGCTGCTTCTTTCATCATTTCTAAAATCCGGGTGGCGCGTGTTAGCTCGGCGTCACTGGGGGTGTAAATTTCGTTGGCCAGTTCAATTTGCGAGGGGTGTATCGCCCACTTACCTTCCACACCCAACGCGGCGGCGGCATTGGCGGCGGCTCTAAAGGCCTCGGGGTCGTCTATGGCGCCAAAGGGGCCATCGATTGGGCGCAGGCCGTTGGCGCGGCAGGCTACTACCATGCGTGAGATGGCGTAGTGCCATGGGTCGCCCCAAAAATATTGGCGGTTGGCATCGTTAGGCTCGCCAGATAGCACTTGGTAGTTGGCGTTAGCGCCGCCTATTTGGGTGGTGCGGGCGCGTATAGAGGCGGCGTAGTCGGCCACGCCAAATACCATGGCTTCCATACGCTGGGGGCAGGCGGCGGCTATTTCATCGACGTTGTACATGCCTTGGGCAGTTTCGATGAGCACGTGGATGTTAACTTGCTTGTGGCCCATGGCTGCTTCAATTTGCTCCATTAGGGTGGCGACTAAATGCACGTCGGCGGCGGAGCCTACTTTGGGTATTAAGATGGTGTCCAGCTTGTCGCCGGCCTGTTCCATCACGTCTACCAAATCCCTATACATGTAGTGGGTGTCTAAGCCGTTGATACGAACCGAGACGGCGCACTTGGACCAGTCGTAATTGTTTAGGGCGTTGATGACGTTGATACGCGCCTGTTCTTTGTCGTCGGGGGCTACCGCATCTTCTAAATCGAGAAAGACCACGTCGGCACCGGAGGAGGGTGCTTTTTCAAGCATGCGTAGGTTACTACCTGGTACGGCAAGCTCACTGCGGTGTAATCTATTTTTAACAGCCATGTATGTGTCCTTAGTTTTTATTTTTTAATTGTTATGGTTAAAACGAACCCGATACTGGGGGTGGTATGGGGTGGTCTTTTTTTAACTGAAATGACTCTACCAGAAAAAAACGGCCCTATTGTCTTCGTTGAAGAACAACGGGTTTATATACTGTTTTATTGATTCCTGATAAATACAGTGTCACGAATACTACACACCATTATAACCACTGTAAATGTTCGCTATTTTTTTGGTGAATGTTGATTGTTGACGGCTGCTGATTATAAATCGAACAAAAACTAGCGTAAAAGGGCTATTGTGGTGGGGTTACTACGGCCTATCGGGGGGCGAAATAGGGGAAAAGTCATATTATTAATAGCTATATAGAAACAATCAGGCTAAATGACTGATAAAAAAAGACTGTAAAAATGGTTGTTTTTGTGACTTTTTAGGGGAAACGTGCTGTTTCTTGCGGTTATTGTTGTTGGCTTTTTAAGCGCTACGCCAATTTATGGCGACAGCGCTTTTAAGCTATCTAGGGCTAATTCGCGTGATAATTTTAAGTCGATGATGGGTTGGGGGTAGCTTTCACCCAAAACAACGCCTGCTTTTTGCAGTATCTCGGGGCTGGCTAGCCAAGGTTTAAATAGATATTTGTTAGGTAGTGCCGCCAACTCGGGTACATAGCGTCGGGTATAGCTGCCATCGCGGTCAAACCTTTCGCCCTGAATCACCGGGTTAAAAATGCGAAAGTAAGGGGCGGCATCAGCACCGCAACCTGCCACCCACTGCCAGCTGGCGCTGTTGTTGGCCAAGTCGGCATCTACCAAGGTTTGCCAAAACCAACGCTCGCCGTGGCGCCAATCAATCAACAGGTTTTTAACTAAAAAAGAGCCTACCAACATACGCACGCGGTTGTGCATATAACCGGTTTGCCATAGCTCGCGCATACCGGCATCAATAATGGGGTAGCCGGTGCGGCCTTGCTGCCATGCCTTTAGTAGCTCGTCATTGTGCTGCCAAGCAAAGCGGTCAAATTTACTTTGCCAGTTGCGGTGGGGCAGGTCGGGATAGTGGTAGAGCATGCCGTGGGAAAAGTCGCGCCAGGCTAGCTCGTTGTGAAAGTGGGCTACGTCTACGTTGTCACCCGCCAGTTGGCTGTAGTGCCAAGCTTGTTGCGGTGAGATTTCGCCCCAGTGTAAGTGAGGGGATAAGCGCGACACATGTTCTTGGGCTGGAAAGTCTCGGCCCTCTTTGTAACCGTTTAACCCGCGTTCTATAAAACGGTGTAAGGCTTTTTGCGCGCCGGCTTCACCTACCGCCCAATGTGCTAGCAGTGGGCTGTGCCAGTTTTGCTTGGGTAGTAGTGCTAGCTCGGTGATGCTTTGCGCGCCAAAATCCCCCGTCGCTAGCTTAAGGTTTTTGGGTGCGGCCAGTGGTTGGCGTATCGTTGGCCCGTTGAGCCTGGCGTTTTTGTAATAGGGGGTAAACACTTTATAGGCGCTGCCATCGGCTTTTAGCGTTTGCCAAGGTTCCCATAGTAGTGAGCCATTGTGGCTGTGGCAGTCTATGCCTGCCTGTTGTAGTTCGGCCTTTATGGCTTTGTCACGGCCTATGCGCCAGGGTTCGTAGCAGCGGTTCCAGTTGATGCTGGTCACCGCATGCTGCTGGCAGAGCTGGGCAATAATGCGTTTGGCGTCGCCGCGGTAGAGTTGTAGTTTGCCGCCTAGGCTGTCGTTGAGGGCTTGCAGTGAATGGTGCAGCCAGCAGCGCGCTGCGCCTGTAGTAGCCTGCTCGGCTGCATTTATCTCATCCAAAATATAAATGGGTAATACGCTGCCCTGTTGGGCTGCGTACTGAAGTGAGGGGTTATCCGCTAGGCGCAGATCTTGTCTGAACCAGTGTATGGCTATGGGTGTGGGCATAGTTGTTGTAGGCATAGTGGTAGGGGACGCTTATATGTTATTGCTGAGGCATAGCGTTTCTGGGTAAGGCTCAAAATAGCGTTGGCCTTTTATATAGTCGCTGCCGAACTGCTCTATATAGTGTTTCAGCAAGGTCATGGGAGTGACTAGTGGCAATTGCCCTACACGGTATTTGTGTATTACGGCGGCGATATGTTGTCTGGCCTCGGAAGGCACGGATTTTTTTAAGTATCCTAAAATATGTAGCAAGGTATTGCAGTGGTTTTTGACCGTTGCTGGCTCGCTTAAGGCTTGCATAAATAGGCTGAAATATTGCGCCATTAATGGGCTGAGATCGCTTTGCTTGGCGTTGGTTAGCATGCGTCCCAGCTCGCGGTATAGTGGTTGGTTGTGCGCCATCAGCACATATTTATAGCTGCTGTGAAATTGTAATAGCGTGTGATGGCTGGGTGCCAAGCTAACGTCGGCTCTGAAGTTGTGATGGGCATAGACCCGCAAAATAAAGTTTTCGCGCAGATGAGGGTCTTGTAGGCGGCCTTCTTCTTCTACTGGCAGCAATGGGTAGCGTTCTATTAAGGCTGCGGTAAACAGGCCTTGGCCTCGTTCTGTGTGTGGATAGCCATTGGCTTGATAAATCTTGATGCGCTTTAAGCCGCAGCTGGGCGAGTTCTTCATCAATATATAACCATCCAAGTGCTCAAATTGCGCCAGTTGCTCGCTAAAACCCTGTTGTAGTTGCTCGGTAAAATCTTGTTGATCATCATTACTAAGCTGTAGGCGCGGGTTGGCGGGGTCGCCGGTTAAGCGCATGGTGGGCCTAGGCGTGCCAAAGCCTGCCGCCACTTCGGGGCAGAAGGTTTTAAAGTCGAAGTGCTGACTTAAGGTGTCTAGGCATAATCGTGATTGGCTATGGCCGCCGTTATAACGTACTGGCTGGCCGGCCAAGCAGGCGCTGAGGCCTACGGGTATGGCTTTTCTCAGGGAGTGGCTGCTGTTGCTATCTGCGGCTTGGGTCATTACAAGTTCCGATGTGGCATGTTTTGAAGTAGTTTAGCAGGCCTTGCGGTTTATCCAAAAGCTAAGGTGTACAAGCGTGGAGTGCAGCGATATTCGGGAATGTGAATAAAAAACGCTATAACCTTGCTTATTATCTGTGTTTTCAGGTCGCCGTAGCTATTTAGCTTTTATTCCTACAGATATCTTATCTACTGCTACACTGAAAATTATCCCGTACGGGTAAGTTGTAATCGATATTAAAATAATATGGGTAAAGACCGCTATATGACTATATCTAGCCTCGCTAGCGTTGAGAGTGATCACTTTTTTATTGAGTTCGGTAAAAAAATACAAACCTTTCGCAGAGCTAAAGGTTTGACGCAGGCTGAAGTTGCAGAACTTTGTCATGTGGGTGTTAGGTTTTTATCCGAGCTGGAAAACGGCAAGTCTACTGTTGAGATGGGTAAGGTGCTGCAGGTTATCAAGGCCTTAGATTTAGAGTTTAATCTGTCGGATAGCCCCAAAAGTAAACAGCAGCAGCGTGAGCGTCAGCAAGATGAAGTGCTCAAACGCCTGAGTACGCACCCTGATATTAAAACCGGTAATACGCGGCAGGCTATAATCTTGATTACTGAGGCCGTGGCTGAAGTGCTTAATACCGAATACAACGGGGTTTGGTTTTTTAACCAAGAAAAAGACTTACTGGTTGCCCATGATGAATACACCCTGAGTAAAAAAAGTCACGCCCCGGAAGATAATTACCACATCAATGATTATCCGCAGTTTTTTTCTGACTTATTAGAGGTAAGAACACTGGTGGAAGAAGGCGGGACGCTCACAAATTTAATTAAGCATGAGTTCGCAGGAGAAATAGAGCGTTACGACATCACCTCAACGCTGGATAGCCCTATTAAAGTGGATGGTGAAATTGTTGGCATACTGAGCAGTGAGCATTGCAGGATTAACCACATATGGGCGAGTGATGAAGTCGCTTTTCATGGCCATATATCAGTCCTGTTGGCGGAAGTTTTGCGTAACGAACAGTATAGGCTGTTAAGTGATGACTTTATCTTGCAGAAGCAGCGCGATAGAGAGCAGCAAGCACTAATCATGGAGTTGGTTAATCAATCTGATTTTAGACAGGGCTATTATGTCTCGGCATTAAAATATACCTTAAAGAAAATTGCTTGTTTTTTTAACGCTTCCGCAGCTAATTTTTGGTTAAAGAATGAAGCGGAACAATGTTTCAGTCTTGATGGCAGATATGATAATAAAAGAAAAAAATATATAGCTGCTGGAAATGCTAATAAAGAGGTATGCCCGTTAACGTATATGCACGAGCTTGCTTCGGTGTCGAAGGTGGCGGCGAGTGAGTTTGATTCTAGATCGGTATGCCAAGGTCTTTTTCAACATCAAGGTACGCTTTTTTCGGTATTAGAAAGTGCCGTCTATATTGCCGGTGATATACAAGCAGTTCTTGTTTTAGAGAAAAGCGATAGTTCCTATCGCTGGCAGCCTCATGAAGAAGCTGTTGTTCATGAGCTGTCGGCACAGCTGTCGCAGTTGATTATTAACTCAAAGCTTAAAGATGCCGAGAGAAAAATCAACGAGCAAGTTATTTATGCTGGCCATTTGCAAAAGGTGGTCAGCGAGTTGTCATTAGATTCCAGGATAGTGGCCGCTAATAATGTAGAAAAAGCGATACATTATATTAACGAACTAGTCAGCAAAACCTTGGGTGTTGAAGGTTGTGGTGTTTGGCTCAGTGATAGTGATGCTAATAAACTTACGTGCGTTGATTATTATGAGCGTTCAAATAATCGTCATTATGTGGATGTTAGCTATACGCAAGAAAATTACCCTCGGTTTTTTAAATCATTAAAAAAAGAGAAAACTATTGCCGCTGATGATGCGAAAAATGATAGTAGGACCTCGGAGTTTTTAGATGAAGAGCAGAATGTATATGGCATTGCTTCATCTATGGATAGCGCCATACGTTTGCATGCAAAAATTGTGGGTATATTGAATGTAGAGCACTATGGAAATATTAGAGAGTGGACGGCAGATGAAATAGCATTTCATGGTACGGTGGCTGACATTATTGGCTTTATGCTAGCCAATAAATCCTATAGGCAACAAGAGCAGGAAAAAATATTACGATTAGAGCAAGAGCAGGAACGAATAACGAGAATGCATCATAAAAATATTTTACTCTCTTCTATAGCTGTTAGCTCGCAGTTGTCAAGTGGGGATGTTGGCGGGGTAATAAAAGCGATATGCAAAAATGTTGTTGATGCATTGGGTTGTCAGCGAGCCGAAGTGTGGTGGCTTGACCAAGAAAGTAGTTATATCAATATCGAGCAAGGTTATGATAACTCCAGAGGTTATTATCACAGAGATAAACCCTATCGATTAAAAGACTCTACAGGCTATTATGAGTTATTAACCTCCGGTAGGCAGATAATTTTTGATGCTTCTTCTAAAGATAAAAATGAAGCTATGTGTTTTGCCGAGTTAATCCGTGATAAAAGCATCACTGCAGGTATAGATGTAGCTATTAGGGTGCGGGGTGAAACCCTAGGGTTATTGGCTGTTGAACATTGTGAAACAGTACGTTTGTGGGACGAAGATGAAGTTGTTTTTGTTTCTAGTATGAGTGATCAGATAACTCAGGCTTTAATGAATAATGAGAGCATAGAAGAAGATAAAAGGTCACAAGAAGCTAGAGAAGGGTTAAGAAAAAAACAGGAAATGTTGGTTGAGTTGGCGACGCACAAAGATGTTATTAATGGTAATTTGCAAAAGGTTGCTGATTTAATAACTAAGAAGATGGCAGTGCTGTTAAATGTTTATAATGCCGGTGTATGGATGTTTGATTATGAAGGGCGTCATGCTTGGTTGTTAAGCTCTTACATTTTAGAGGGCGATTACTATGAAGAAAATTTGCAGCAGTTTTCTCATGATGCAGATTTGTATGATGTTTTTTATACTGAGTTAAGGCGCAGGCGTACGGTAGCTATTAACGATACCTTAAATGACCCTTTGGCCAGTTCTTTTGCTGAGCTATTTTACATTCCTGAAAATATTTCTTCAACATTGGAAAGTGCGATACGTGTGCAGGGTAAAATGGTGGGCGCTATTAATCTGGATCATAAAGGTGAAAAGAGGCGGTGGAGTAATGAGGAGATAGCTGTCTGCGGTGGTTTGGCCGATATTATGGCCCATGCGATTATGAATGATGAAAGAAAAAAATCGCAACAGCGCTATAAGGCATTGGCTGAGCGGCGCGAGGAGATGGACGCTATTATTAATGGTAGTCGTTTTATTGTGGTGGAATGGGGCGTTGGCAGCAATTCACCCGTAGAGTTTATCTCAGAGAATATAGCTCAGTTTGGTTACAGTCCTGAAGATTTTTATCAAGATAAAAATCTCTATAGAAAAATAATATTTCAAGAAGACTATCAATATAATTTAGATATCATTAATGCGGCAGAGGATGCTAGAGATAGCAATGAATACACTGTTGAATATAGGGTTGTTACTAAAGCAGGCGAGTGGCGCTGGATTGAGGAACGTAGCAAAATACATCGTGATAAGAATGGCGAGGTAAGTCATTACCATGGTGTGCTATGTGATATTACTGAGCGTAAAGAAGATGCGCATAAATTATTGATGTTATCTAGAGCGGTAGAGCATAGCGCCAGTGGTGTGTTTATTGTGAATAATAAACAATATATAGAGTATGTTAACCCCACGTTTATTGCTATGACCGGTTATGATGAAAGTGAGTTGCTGGGTGGTGATGTTTATCAGATTAAAGTGGCTGATCACAGCCATAAAAACTTCAGTGCCATGTTGCAGGCGATAGATAGTGGTGAGAGCTGGCATGGTGAGTTAGAGCTGCATGCCAAGCATGGTGATGATGTATGGGTGTTGTTGTCTACCTCACCTATACGTGATGATATCGGTCGCTTAACGCATTTTGTCGCTGTTTGTGAAGATATCACTGAGCATAAAAACCATCAGCAACAAATGGAACAGCTGGCCTATTACGACACATTAACAGGTTTGGAAAACAGGCGTTTATTTAGAGACGGACTGGAGTGTTTACTTGAAGAAATGGCTGATAGTAAGGCCTCTTGTGCTTTGCTGTTTTTGGATTTAGATAGGTTTAAAATTATCAACGACACTTTAGGGCATGATGCCGGTGATCAATTACTTATTACTGTGGCGGAGCGCTTATCCTCCTGTGTTGATGCCAATGATAATGTGGCTAGGTTAGGGGGTGATGAATTCACGATTATCTTAAAAAATATTAATAATAAGGAACGTGACTATGTCGATACGATAGCTAGGCGTATTATTAACGCCTTATCCCAGCCTATACAGCTCGCTAATGAAGAGGTTGTTGTGACTGTAAGTATAGGTGTCACTATGGTGCCTGATGATGGTGTATTGATTTCAGATCTAATGAAAAATGCCGATTTAGCTATGTATCAAGCGAAAAGCCTAGGCCGAAATAACTATCAATTTTATAGCAAAGATTTACAAGTCGATAGCGCCAAACAATTACATATAGACAGCGATTTACGGCTGGCACTAAAGCGTGATGAGTTTATTTTACATTACCAGCCTATCATGAGCTGCGACCATAATATGGTGTCAGTAGAAGCTTTGCTTAGGTGGCAGCATCCTCAGCAAGGCTTGCTATCCCCAGAATCATTTATTGATAGCGCCGAAGAGTTAGGGCTTTTAGTGGCTATAGAACAGCAGGTGTTGGATAAAGCCTGTAGCTTTGCTGCCACCTTACAGCAGCATAGGCCGGCGCCCTCTATGCCGGTTTGTATCAATGTTAGCCATAGTTTTTTGTTTAGTGAGGGGGCGGTGGCTTATATAGCCAGCATGCTACAAAAATATCAGCTGCCTGCGTTAGCCTTACACCTAGAAATAGCTGAGAGTATTATTATTGCCCAGCCTGAAAATTTGGCACTGGTATTAAATAGCTTAAAAGCATTGGGTATTTATCTCTCTGTGGATGACTTTGGTTTGGGCTATTCAGCGTTAAATTATTTAAGAGACCTACCCATAGATGGTATAAAGATAGATCAATGTTTTATTCAAGGCACCGACAGTGCGAGTCAGGATAAGAAAATAGTGCCAGCTCTGATTGATTTAGCGCATAACTTAAATATTGAAGTTGTTGCTGAAGGGGTAGAGACTCAACAGCAGTTACAGTTTCTGGATGAAAATAAGTGTGACTATCACCAAGGCTATTTATACAGTCATACTATGTCGGCAGAAGATATTTTAAAATCGTTATAATGTTGTTGGCGTAGGCTGTTTTTTATCTATCCATATTTCAACCCTAGAGTTTTTTAGCTTGGCCGCCTGATTGTTGTTAGAGACTACTGGCATAAATGAGCCTAAGCTATAACTCTTTGCTATAGCTATTTGTTGCTTCATTAATTGAGCTTGCACGCTTAGGGCTCTAAAGTGGGCGATAAGTAAGTCGTATTTTTGTTTTTTGTGGCTGTCACTAAATCCGACTAAATACACATTGCGGTTACGGTACTTGGCCTTGTTTAAAAATTGGCTCACCCTATCCAGGTCTTTTAAGGCCTTGTTGTCTAATTGGCTGCTGCCATTATCAAATCTAAAATTAATCGACAGGCGCAGGGCTTTATCGGCTAGTTGCAAGTAGCTGATGGGGGCGTTGTCATACTGGGGTTGCTCTACCGCGATAATGTTTTGGGTAATAAATCCCGCTGTTTTTACCAACTTTTGACCGGATTCAGATAGGCAGAAATCTACATACTGCTGCACCCAAGTGGCATTTTTTATATTGTTTTGCGGTTGGTAAAAATATAAACGCCTAGAGAGTGGGTAGTCTTCTGTGGCAATGCTCAGGCGCTCAGGTAGTAGTGCTTGGGTATTATCATCGGAGATAGCAAGCAACTTACTATTGCGTACTGACGCTAAACCGGTAAAGCCTATTGCACCGGGGTCTTGAGCTACTTGGTCGGAGAGCTGATCGTTAGATTCAAAGCGTAACGCTGATGACGCTAATGTATAGCGTTTGCCTAATACTAAGTTTTTGAAGGTATCCCACGTGCCCGATTGCTCATCTCTTGCGTATAGACTAATAGCTAAATTGGCGCCACCTAATGCTTGCCAGTTGCTGATAGCCCCCGAGAATATAGCGGCTACCTGTTGCACCGATAACTGTTGAATAGGGTTGTTGCGGTTAAGCAAAATCGCGAGCCCGTCTATGGCGACGGTGTGCTCTGCCTGCGGTGAGCGTAAATCACCTAATGCTGCCAAGCGTTGCCGTTCTTGGGCTTTGATGGGGCGTGATGACATGGCTAAATCTGCGGCCGCGGTTTGTAACGCTTGAAAACCGGTGCTGGATCCGTGCGCGGCAATGAATATAGCCTGTGTTTGGCCTTGGCGGTCGTTGCCAGTAATTATTTTTTCATTGTCTCTAGGGCTGTTGTTAATCTGCAGGTCAGTAAAACCTTGGGTTTTTAAAAAATCTACTGCACAGGCGGGGGCTAAATGCGCACCTATAGTATTAGATCCGGAAATTTTAAACAGATAGCTGTCATCGGCTAGACTAAGTGACGAGAATAAGATAATGCATGTAATATAGGTGACTTTAAACATGGATGCTCCTTTTAACTGAGAGCATAAGCCTATAATTATTTGATGACATAAAAGTGACAAGGCTGTCATACATTGCGGTCTATCTAGCGGAGAATTACCATGGCTGGAAAAAAATATAGAGCTATAGTTTTATAAGCCGTAGCAAAAAACGCTGTCTATTTATTACTCACAACAATTAATGGTTTTTTTGATGATCAAACACACAAAGTCTTATTACGCCGCTACCCAGAATACGGCTATAGAGTATCCCGTTTTAAAGGGGTCACAACAGGCCGATGTTTGCATAGTGGGGGCAGGGTTCTCTGGGGTGTCGGCAGCGCTGCATCTAGTTGAACGCGGTTATAGCGTTGCCATAATTGAGGCGCAGCGCGTGGGTTGGGGTGCCTCAGGCCGCAACGGCGGGCAGTGGGCGGGGTTCTATAGTCCCGATATGGCTGTGGTAGAAAAATTGGTGGGGCAGGAACAGGCGCAACAGTTGTGGGCTATGAATGAAGAATCCAAAGCCATAATTAAAGAGCGGGTCAACAGCTACAAGATAGACTGCGACTATAAAGCGACGGGCTTGTTTATGGCAGCCTATAACAAAACCCATCTACAGTTTATGCAAGATAAAATCGCCGAAGCGCAGCGTTATAATTATCCCCACTTACAGGCCGTGTCGCAGCAGCAGGTTGCCGACTACGCAGATTGCTCGCAGTATGTGGGTGGATTATTTGATGCCGATGCCGGCCATGTGCATCCCTTGAATTTGGTGTGCGGCCAAGCTAAAGCCGCTAGTGATTTGGGTGCGGCTATTTACCAAGGTTCGGAGGTGATTGCCATAGAGTATGGTAAACAACCGGTAGTGAAAACGGCGCAGGGTCAGGTGCAGGCTAAATATGTCATCGTTTGTGGCAATGGCTATTTAGCGCAAGGTAAAGCAGCCCCTGCGATTAGCCGAAAAATTTTACCCGTCACTAGCTATATCTTGGCGACAGAGCCTTTGCCGGAAGAGGTGCATCGCAAGCTACTACCTAAAGACTGTTCTGCCTTTGACTATCGTTATCTATTGGATTACTACCGCCTGTCGGCTGACAAGCGTTTACTGTTTGGTGGCGGTACCCGTTATAGCGGTAAAGACCCCAGCGATATCGTAGCCTGGCGCTTGCCGAAATTATTAAAAACCTTTCCGCAGCTTAAACCTTTTAAAATTGATTATGCCTGGGGCGGCACTATGGGCTTTACCTATAACCGCATGCCCGCTATAGGTCGGGCGCAGGATAATGTGTTTTATGCCCAAGGCTATTCTGGCCACGGCGTGGCCTTGGCCCATTTGGGCGGCCGCTTAGTGGCTGAGGCGGTGGCGGGTACCGCCGAGCGTTTTGATGTATTTAATAGCATTAAACATATGCCGTTTCCCGGCGGTAAATTACTGCGTGTGCCCATGTTATTTATGGGGGCAAATTATTATTCCATACGCGATGCACTGAGAAACTAAATGATGGATATCGAGCTATTACTCGCCATAGAGCCGCTAAGCTGGGGTGCCGTTGCCACCGCACTTTTTTGCGGCTCATTGATAGGTTTAGAGCGGCAGCTCAGGGGTAAGCCGGTAGGTATGCGCACGTCTTCTCTTATCGTGTTGGGCACCTACTTATATATTGCCCTATCTATGCAGGTGCTTAATGACTCTGCCGACCCCTCTAGGGTGATAGGCCAAGTGGTGACGGGCATAGGTTTTTTAGGCGCAGGTGTTATGCTGGCTAAAGAGGGCCTGGTGGTGGGGGCTACCTCGGCCGCTACCATATGGGTGTTAGCCGCTATAGGCGTTTGTATAGTGGTAGCGGGTGAATTTGTTGCTATCAAAATGTCTGTAGTAGTGGTGGTTATTTTATACGGTATCGATACCTTTGAAGATTTCACCGCATTCTACTCGCGTAAGTTACAGGGTAAATTTAATAACTGGCGAACTAGAACTAGAGAAAAACGCTGGGACGAACCGGACTGATTATTAGTGGCTTATTTTCTGGCGCATTGTTGATTTAGCGCAAAACTTTACGGCCGACGGGGCTGCTATTGTGTAGATAGCCGTTGTTAGCATCCTATTACGAAGAGGGAATAATCGTGAAAATTATATATACCGTATTGGTTTTAGTCGTTACACAGCTATTGGTAGCTTGTGGCGACCCCACTAAGTCTGGCAGGGGTTTTACTTTACCTGAGGGTGACGCGCAAAAAGGGCAGGACGCTTTTTTGGCGTTACATTGTAATAGTTGCCATGCTATTAAAGGTCGTGCTGACATTCCCCATTCTGAAGAGGCCGCCATTACGGTTAAGCTAGGCGGAACCGTACGCATTATTCAAAACTATGGCCAGTTAGTGACGTCTATTATTAACCCTTCCCATCGTTTAGCTAAAGGTTACCCCCAGGCCATGATACAAAGCGGTGAGCAATCGTTAATGCCTAATTACAATAGCGTGATGACTGTGCAACAGCTGACTGATTTGGTGGCGTTTTTGCAAGCGCAGTATGAGATGGACCCTGTTATTCAAACCCGCTACCCACGGTATAACTACCCTAAATAATTGCCTTTAATTGCCTTTAATTATTAAGCAGGCTAACAGGGCTAGCGGCTGCGTTTGGCCGGGCCGCTTGTTCGCGCATCCAGTTTGGCCATAATGGCTTTCATTTCATCGGCTTCGGCGGCTATCTGCCTATAGCGCTGCTCTTGTCTATCGGCTTTTTCTTGCTCTATAGCGTCGCGTATTTTCTTTTCTTTGCTGCTAGAGCCGGTGCGGCCGGTGGCGATTTTAGGTTTTTCACTACGGGCACTACTGTTGTTAGCGGTTTTGGCTTCCCTAGTCACGCTAGTGGTTTTTTTACTGATTACGGCCTTTAGTGCCGGTGCCGAGGTTTTCATGCCTTGCAGGTTTATGGCATCCATAGTCGCTATAGTGTCAGCGACCATCTCCCTAGCTTCGTCCATATCATAGGCAAAGCCAGATTCATTAATGCTGAAGTTTTCCGCGCCGTGTTGCCGCATATCGCGGTATAGCGCCGCGTCTATATCTTTGTTGTGGGCGGCGAGGTATTGCTTCCAGCGCTCATACGCGCATTCCCTAGTAGAACCTACATAAATTTGCTGGGTGATGGTGTTAGTAATGGTGTAAATAATCAATGCAAACCCCGAATGACTATTGAGAATACGTAAAGGGCGCGCATTATAGGCAAAATTTTGCCAAAGGTAAGGGTTGATCTTGATAGTTTTTAGCTTATCCGCTGTTTAATGATAGGCGTAGGCCGGCCGCTGAGGGTTGGTTGTGTGCTTATCGAACAATATGTTTACTAGCTGTACTTGTTGGCGGTTTTTACTCGCGATGTTACTGGCTAATGTCATTTGTTAGGTAAGGCTTGCTTGAGTTGATCACAGAGTTGTTCAAAGCCTAAGTTATAACTTTGACTTAACGCTATAGCTATACTGTTAGTGCTCAACTGAGGCAGCGGTAGCTGTTGATTAACAAGGATGCTGTGCTGTGTTTTTTCATTGGATTTATATAAGGCGCAGGACAGCGCAAAAACTGCAGACTGTTGTTGGCCCTGAGTGACTAAGTTGAGGGCGCGTAATTCGCAGTTGAGTTGTGGGTTACTGGCTAGCTGTTTATGGCTGGTGATAATACTAAAGCCTGCGTTTTCTAAGTCCTGCGCTAAGCGTTGCTCTAACATGGTTTGGGTGTTGTTAGGCCAGCGCATATTACTGAGGTAAATAATTTCACCACTTAGAGCAGAGCTTTGTATGATTCTATCGCTTTCCAGCCCTGCGGCGACACGGGTAATTGCTAACTTAACCGGGTTGGTGCTGTTGACTTGGCATGCGCTATTGGCCGCTAGCAAGCTGTAGTGCTGCGGTGCGCTGTTGTTGTGCTCAGGTAAATTGATACAGCCGGACAGGGTCAAGGTTATGGGCAGGGCTATAGCCAAAGTGCGTAATACGCCCATAGATTTTTTATTATTCAGACTCACGATCAATCTCCAATTGCGGTAGCGGCTTGCCATAAAGTAATTGCTGGGGTTGATTACTTAAACCACTGGCAAGTTCATTAATACGTTGTAACGACAGGGACAGTTGATCACTAATGCCCACTATGCTGGGTATTTGTTGATTAAATAGGCGGTTAATATCGTCGTGCTTATCGCTGAGTAGGCTGCTAGCTGAGCTGGCAGCAGCCTGTAATTGTTCGGCGGTGGCGTGTAGGCTGGGCAGTAGTTGTTGGTCCAGTTGCTTGCCGGCCTGATGGTAGCTAGTTAGGGTGTTATGTAACTGTTGGCTATTGCTGTTGAGGTTGTTGACTAGTTCGGCCATATTCTCGGAAGCGTGGGCTAGGTTGGCACTGGCCAAGTCCAGCTGTTGCAAGCTGTTGTTGAGATGCTGGATATTATCGGGCTGAAAAATCTGATTGATACTGTTTAGTAGCTGGTTGGCGTTATTACCTACATTGCCTGCCGAGCTGCTCAGTTGTGACAATAGCGAGGGGTAGCCGGGGATAATACCTTGGCCGCTGTTAAAGCCATTGTTTAAACCAGAGTCAGCCTCGCTTTTTAAACGCAGCTCTATCACCGATAGGCCGGTAATACCTTTGGGCTCCAACTGTGCTAGCAGTTGCGAGGTGGGTAGTGTTTGCTCGCTGTTAAAGGCGACATTGACATGGCCTGCCTGTTGTTGATTAATCGTAATATCACTTACTCGTCCCACTGCCACACCTAGGTAGCGGACTTCACTGCCTACTGCTAAGCCGCTAACAGAGCCGCGAAAGAGTATGCGGTATAGCTGGCTGTCGGCGCTATTCTCCGAGGGAGTAACCCACAGTTTAAACAATACTAAGCTCAGTACAGAGATGAGTATAAAGCCCGCCACCAGAATAAATTTCGCATGTCTTTCCATTATGGTTTTCTCTTATGCCAATAGCTAAGGTGAAATTGTGTTATGAAACTTTTACGAGGTGGAGGCCAAGGCCGCACGTCCGCGCACGCCACCAAAGTATTGTTGTATCCAAGGATGGGGGTGGTGAATAATATCATCGCGCTCACCCACTATCGCTTTTTTATCGACTATCACAGCAAAGCGATCGCATAGCGTAAGCAGTGAGTCCATATCGTGGGAAATCATCACCACGGTTAAGTTTAGATGGGCCCGCAAATATAAAATTAGCGCATCAAATTCGGCGGCGCTAATGGGATCTAAGCCTGCAGTAGGCTCATCTAAAAAAATAATTTTGGGCTCCATAGCTAGGGCGCGGGCTAGGGCGGCACGTTTAATCATGCCGCCTGACAGTTCTGACGGGAATTTTTTAAACGCGGTTTCTTTTAAACCCACCATATGCAGTTTTAGCCGCGCTATTTCTTCTATTAAGAGTAGGCTGGCATTGCTGTGCTCTTGTATGGGTGTCATCACGTTTTCTAACACCGTGAGGCCGGAAAATAGCGCGCCGGTTTGGAATAAAACGCCCCAGCGGGTTTGGCAAAAACTGAGTTTGCCGTTTTCATCTTGGCAAATGTTTTGGCCGAATAAACGTACCTCGCCAGCGCTGGGGGTACGCAAGCCTAGCATGCAATTAAGCAATACCGACTTACCGGTGCCTGAGCCACCGACTATGCCCAACACCTCGTGCTCATAGACATTGAGATCTATACCATCGTGTACTAGGTGATCGCCAAAGCGATTGACTAAACCGGTGATGCGTATCATTTCTTTTTTGTGCGCGTGTGGCATCGTGGTTACCAATTGAGCTGGGCAAAAATAACCGAAAAAATAGCGTCCACCATAATAATCATAAAAATGGATTCAACTACGGCGCGGGTGGTATTGCGGCCCACGGCATCGGCAGATTTGCTAACGTAAAACCCTCTATAGCAGGCAGTGAGTGCAATGGCTATGGCAAAGAAGGGTGCTTTAATCATGCCTACCATAAAATGGCTGCTGATTTGTAAGCTTAAAAAGCGCTCTATCACAAGGTTAAAGGGAATATCTAACAAGCTGGTGGCTACCGCTAGAGTGCCTAGTAAGCCGGCTATGTCAGCGATAAAGCTTAGCAAGGGCAGGCTGATTAGCAGCGCTAGCACCCGCGGAATCACTAATACTTCGAAGGGGCGTATGCCCATGGTGGTCATGGCATCAACTTCTTCGTTGAGTTGCATGACGCCTATTTCGGCGGCAAAGGCACTGCCAGAGCGACCTGCAATCATGATGGCGGTTAGCAGTACGCCCATTTCGCGCAGTACCGAAATGGCGACTAGGTCTATGGTAAAAATTTCCGCACCAAAGCGGGATAATTGATTTTGCCCTTGGAAGGCTAATACCACCGCAATTAAAAACGCCATCATCACCACCACCGGTAGTGCGTTTACGCCGGCTTCTTCTATATGCCTTGTTGTGGCTATCCAGCGCAGGCGACGTGGCTGTTGTAGGGTGCGCAATAATTCCTGACACAGTGTGTGCATAAACTGCTGCCGTTGCTTGAGGCTGCTGCTTAGGCTCTGTATTAAGGCGGTACTTTTTTGCAGGCTGCGTTGGTATAAGCTATAGCGCGGTGCTGTGATCACCGGCTGGTCATTAACGGTGAGCACCTGTTTAATGAATTTAAAATGCTCGGCCTTAAAACCGGAAAAGTCAGCGTCCATACCCAGAATTTTTAGTTGTTCTGCGCTGCGATATAGCAGCATGGCGCCACTAAGGTCTAGGTTGCGTAAACCACCACAAAAAATAGCGACCTTGTTGATTGGGCGGCTGGCTATAGCAAGCTCTGCCAGCTCTCGCTCTAGACGCCCCACTTCGCTTAATACCCAGTCGCGCTTAAGCCCTATATTTAAAGTTTGGCCATCTTGCCAGCAGCGGAAATCATCCCTGTCGCAAATTATGCTGAGTTGTTCGGGTACTTCTACCATAGCGGAGGTTTAACCATATAAAAAACAATAGACTAATTATAGTGAAGATAGCGGTAAGCGTTGGCTTTCTATGATTATTGCTGCGGCTATATTTAGTGGGGATATATTACTGAGTCTATGAGCACAGGCAGTCAAAAACCTTGTGCCGGTTCTTCTCCCAAGTAGTCACCATGCGGTTATGTATGTGCATACGCAGCCACTGTAGTCCGGCGTCTTTATCTTGGCGCTTATGCCACAACATGGATATGGCGGAAGGGGGGATATCTATAGGCGCCTTGGTAACAGAGAGTTGGCCGCTGGTAATATAACGCTGGTTAATGCCGGCGGGCAGCATGGCAATTAAATCGCTACCTATTAATAGTGGCGCGGCAGCGGCAAAGTGATTGACGGTAATGGCGACACGTCGCTTTAAACCGTGTTGCAGTAAGGCTTGATCGGTAGTGCCGTCAGCGTTACCTGATAGCGAGATTAATAGATGGTCGGCGGCGGCAAACTCCTCCAAGCTTAAATCGGCCTTGGCCAGAGGGTGATCTTTGCGCATGGTACACACCAGGCAGGAGTCGAATAAATAACTAGAGCGTATGTTTTCCTGCATGGGGTTACTGGCCGCCACCACCAAATCCACTTCGGCATCATCCAATACCTGCTGGCTGTTAACTATGGTGTAGGGCACGGCGTGTAAGTTGATGCCCGGAGCTTCAGCCTCAAATAAGCGGCGCATCTGCAACCAAATAGTGTCTACCACGATATCGCTAACCGCCACCCTAAAGGTACGCTGGGCGGTTTTGGGGTCAAAATGGCCGGGGTTAATCGCTAGGTTGAGCTGGTGCAGCGGGTCTTTGACTTGGTCCCAGAGGTTTTTGGCGTATAGGGTGGGCTGGATATTGCGGCCATCTTTAACAAACAGCTCATCTTTCCAAGCATCGCGCATGCGCGCTACGGCGTTGGATACTGCGGGTTGGGTCATGGCTAGCCGGTCGGCGGCGCGGGTAATGGATTTCTCGGTCATGATGGTGTCAAAAATCACCATTAAGTTTAGCTCTTGTGGGCGCATATCATTATCCCTGCCTATCAATGTCAAGTGGATGCATCATTACACTGTATGAGTTGTTTGGCTAGCCCTGTAGCCAATGCATCATATAATTATATGCGTTTCATATGAATTGATGATTATTAATGATGCTTCTGTTGCCTTAGAATACCTCGATCAAAATTAATTTCCCATGGAGAAACAACATGTTAACGCCACATTCCCTACGCTATTTGCTCTTTACTGCTATGGCTGTCTTGGCGGCCTGCCAGTCGTCAGATGGGCAGCAGGCTGCTGGCCAGCACAATAAAGCGGGTCCAGAGGTGAGTGTTGCCGAGGTGCTTAATGTGCGTATTACTGAGTGGGATGAATTTACCGGTCGTTTAGAGGCCCCTCAAACCGTTGCGCTGCGCCCCAGAGTATCGGGTTATATAGACGAGGTGGTGTTTAAAGAGGGGGCGTTGGTTACCGAGGGTGATGTGCTGTTTTTAATTGATGATAAGGCGCTGCAGGCACAGTTTAAACGCTTGCAGGCTGATGTGGCGCATGCTGAGAGTGAGTTGTTTTTAGCTCAGCGCGAATTAGAGCGTGCCCAGCGTTTAAAAAAGCAAAATGCTATAGCTCAAGAGGTTTTGGATAATCGTTTGGCCCATCAACAACAGGCCGCTGCTACCTTACATGCTAAGCAAGCAGTCTTGGCTGAAATTCAGTTGGATTTGGATTATACCCGGGTCAAGGCGCCTATTAGCGGCCGTGTATCGCGGGCTTTAATCACTAAGGGCAACTATGTGGCGGCGGGTCAAAGCTTGTTGACTACGGTGGTGTCTACCGAAAAGATCTACGCCTATTTTGATGCCGATGAACAGACTTATCTTAAGTACAGCCAGTTGGCTAGAGAGGGCAGCCGCCCCAGCTCGCGGGATAATCAATCGCCAGTATTTATGGGCTTGGTGTCCGATGCGGGTTACCCCCACGCCGGTCATATGGACTTTGTCGATAATCAAATTGATCAGCAAACCGGCACCATACGTGGCCGAGCGGTATTTGAAAATGAAGAGGGCCGTTTTACCCCGGGCTTATTTGCTCGCATTAAAGTAGCGGGCAGCGCCAGCTACGATGGCATATTAATAGACGATAAAGCGGTCGCTACCGATCTTAGCCATAAGTTTGTCTGGGTGGTGGATGATAATAATCAGGTTGAGCGTCGCGCCGTGGTGTTGGGTGAAACCCATAATGGCCTGCGCATTATTGAGCAGGGTTTAGCCGCTCACGAGCGCATTATTGTTAACGGTGTGCAGCGTGTGCGCTCCGGTGTCACGGTGCAGCCACAACTTGTTGAGATGGCTGATAAACAGCTGTTGGCACAATTACAGCAATTGCAGCAGCGGGTTGATGAGTTACAGGCGCAAACCGCCATAGCGCTTAGCAAACTACCTTCAGATCAGCGCAGTTAAGGGATAGTCGTCGTGAAATTTTCTCAATTCTTTATATCTAGGCCCATATTCGCCGGGGTTATCTCATTGATGATAACCATAGCCGGAGCGATAGCGGTGTTTCAGCTGCCGATTTCGGAATATCCCGATGTAGTGCCGCCTACCGTGATGGTAACGGCTAGCTACCCCGGTGCTAACCCTACGGTTATCGGTGACACCGTGGCTACACCTATAGAGCAGGCCATTAATGGCACTGAGGGCATGTTGTATATGTCCTCGCAAGCAAACGCGGATGGCAGTTTGTCGTTAACCGTTACCTTTGAGCTGGGCACCGATGTTGATGCCGCTCAGGTATTGGTGCAAAACCGAGTCACCCGTGCCCTGCCACGGCTGCCCCAAGAGGTGCAGCGTTTAGGGGTGGTGGTTGAAAAGTCTTCGCCGGATTTAACCATGGTAGTGCATATTACCTCGCCGGATAACAGCTATGACTCGCTATACCTAGCCAACTACGCCAGCCTAAAAGTTAAAGATGAATTGGCGCGTTTACAAGGTGTGGGCAATGTTAGGGTGTTTGGTTCTGACGATTACTCTATGCGCATATGGTTAGACCCGCAAAAAATTGCCGCCTTGAATATGACGGCCATGGATGTGGTGTCTGCCATACGTGAGCAGAACGTACAGGCCGCTGCTGGCAGCTTGGGTGCGCAACCCAGCGAGCAAAATGATTTCCAATTACTAATTAATCTCAAGGGCCGCTTAAGCACTGAGCAGGAATTTAAAGAGATAGTAATTAAGGTAGGCGAGCAGGGGCAACTAGTGCGCCTAGCGGATGTGGCCAAAGTCGAGTTGGGGGCGAAAACCTATGCCTTGCGTTCCTTGCTTAATAATAAGCAGGCGGTGGCCTTACCTATTTTCCAAAGCGCAGGTGCTAACTCTATAGAAGTGTCGGATGCAGTGCGTGCGAAAATGGCTGAGTTAAAGCCCAGCTTCCCGCAAGGTATGGACTACCGCATTGTTTATGACCCCACCGTGTTTGTGCGCGGTTCTATTGATGCGGTAGTGACAACCTTATTTGAAGCCTTGCTGCTAGTGGTAGTAGTGGTAGTGCTGTTTTTGCAAAACTGGCGCGCGGCGATTATCCCCTTAGCGGCGGTGCCGGTATCTTTAATTGGTACCTTTGCGGTGATGCATGGCATGGGCTTTTCGCTGAATGCGTTGTCATTATTTGGCTTGGTGTTGGCCATAGGCATAGTGGTTGATGATGCTATCGTGGTGGTAGAAAACGTAGAACGTAATATAGAAAAAGGTTTGTCGTCAGTCGCGGCTGCACAGCAGGCGATGAAAGAGGTCACCGGGCCGATTATTGCCACCACCTTGGTATTGGGCGCGGTGTTTATTCCTGCGGCGTTTATGTCAGGCTTAACCGGCCAGTTTTATAAACAGTTCGCCCTAACCATAGCGATCTCGACGTTTATCTCGGCGTTAAACTCGCTCACCCTAAGCCCAGCTTTGTCGGCTTTATTATTACGCAGCAAAGGCGCTCCCAAGGATGCCTTTAGCCGTTTTTTAGATAGGCTGTTACAGGGTTGGTTATTCACGCCTTTTAATCGTTTGTTTGATTGGGGTAGCCACGGCTATGCGCGGGTGATTAAAAAAATCATACGCAGTGCCGGTATTGTGATGTTGTTGTATGTGGGCCTATTACTGCTCACCGCACAGCAGTTTGCCAGCACGCCTACCGGTTATGTGCCCTCGCAAGACAAGCAGTATTTAGTGGCGTTTACCCAGCTGCCTGATGCGTCCTCTTTAGATCGCACCGAAGCGGTGATACGCGAAATGTCGCGCTTGGCCTTAGAGCACCCAGGGGTGGCAGATACCGTGGCGTTCCCCGGCCTTAATATTAATGGCTTTAGTCACAGCTCTAGCTCGGGGGTGATTTTTGTAACCTTAAAACCCTTTGCAGAGCGCAAGGGTGAGCATTTATCGGCCCAGGCGATTGCCGGCAAGTTAAATGGCCAGTTTGCCTCTATACAAGATGCCTATATGGCGATATTCCCGCCGCCACCGGTGCGGGGCATGGGGAATATAGGCGGCTTTCGTTTGCAGCTGCAGGATAAGGGTAGCTTAGGTTACGAAGCCTTGTACAAAGCGACACAAGAAGTGATTGGCAAATCTAGGCAGGTACCAGAATTGGCGGGTGCCTTTACTAGCTTTCAAGTAAATACGCCGCAAATTGATGTGGATGTTGATCGTGAAAAAGCGAAAATGCAGGGCGTTGCGGTGGATGATATTTTTTCCACTATGCAGATTTATTTAGGCTCTATGTATGTTAATGACTTTAATAAATTTGGTCGTAACTATCAGGTGAATGTACAGTCGGCAGAGAGCTTTAGGCAGCAGCCTGAGCAAATAGGCCAGTTAAAAGTGCGTAATAAGCAGGGCGATATGATCCCGTTGGCGTCTTTTATTAAGGTTAAACATTCGGCTGGCCCCGATAGGGTGATGCACTACAACGGTTTTATGACGGCGGAAATTAATGCTTCGGCAGCGCCCGGTTATAGTTCGGGGCAAGCGCAGGCGGCGATGGAAAAATTGCTGGCTGAGAACCTGCCTGCAGGGGTGGAATATGAGTGGACCGACCTAACCTACCAGCAGCAATTGGCGGGTAATACGGCGGTGTTGATATTCCCCTTAATGGTGTTGTTAGTGTTTTTGGTGTTGGCGGCGCAGTACGAAAGTTTGAGTTTGCCGCTAGCGATTATTTTAATCGTACCCATGACCTTGTTGTCAGCCATAGTCGGTGTGGTTATTTATGGCGGCGACAATAATATATTCACCCAAATAGGCTTTATCGTGTTGGTGGGTTTGGCGACTAAAAACGCTATCTTGATTGTGGAGTTTGCCCGCGAACAGGAGCTAGAAGGCAAAGGTATTGTTGAGGCTATATTAGAAGCCAGCCATCAGCGCCTACGTCCCATCTTAATGACCTCTATTGCTTTTATTATGGGGGTGTTACCGCTGGTGATTTCTACCGGTGCCGGCGCGGAAATGCGTCAGGCTATGGGGGTGGCAGTATTCTCGGGCATGATAGGGGTAACACTATTTGGCCTGTTACTGACGCCGGTGTTTTATGTGTTGGTGCGTAAATATATAGGGCGTGGGCCATTGCACAATCCATCACATGACCCCTCACATAAGCCTGCTTTAACGCAACAGCAGCCTAAGCATTCATTAACAACAGAGGTTGCTGAATAATGATTAAGCCTTCTTTTTTAGTCGCTACTGCCTTGCTGTTAACGGCCTGCGCCAGTGTCGGCCCCGACTATCAAAAGCCTGATGCACTGGCGGTGGATATGCGCATGGGTGCAGATGTTGAAACCATGGCCTATGAGCGGCAGTGGTGGCAGCGCTTCGACGACCCGGTATTAACCGAGCTGGTGCAGCAAACGCTAACGAACAATTATTCCTTGGCGGCGGCGCAGGCCAATGTCGAGCGTGCCATGGCACAGTTTGATGATGTTGATAATGACGCTACACCCACCGGCAGTTTGGATGCGCAGGTGACTAACAGCAAAGGCCAGCAGCCTGGGGTTAGCAATGAGCGGGTGTACAGTCATCGCTATCAAGCGGGTGCCAATCTGCGTTGGGCGGTAGATGTAGCGGGCAAGCTGCGCCGTGCTAGTGAGTCTGCTTATGCTAGCGCTGAAAGTGCTGAAGCCGATTTTCAGGCGCTGCGGGTGAGCTTAGTGAGCCGTTTGGCTAGCCGCTATGCTGATTATCGCGGCTTGCAAAATAAGCGGGTGGTTGCTCAGCGCAATGAAAACATACTGGCGGAAACGCTACAGTTAATAGATTTACGTTTGCAGGAAGGCTTGGCGTCAGAGTTTGAGTTGAGCCGAATTAAGGCGCAGCAAAGTGCGGTGAAAGCGGCGATAGTATTGCTAGATAGCCAGCTGCAAAAGGCGCGTTACGACTTGGCCTTGCTTAGCGGTTACCAGCCCAATCAATTGCCGGTGGACTTGTCGGTAGCTGTGGTTGTTGCCATGCCTGCATTAAATGGCCCAGTTGCCATAGGTGATGCCGACCAGCTATTACAGCGTCGCCCTGATGTGCGCGCCGCCGAGCGTCGCCTAGCCATGACCACTGCCGACATAGGGGTGGCCAAGGCAGACCTCTATCCCGCTATAAATGTTAATGGTTTTTTAGGTTTTATTACCGGCCAAAGTAGCCAGTTAAACAGTGATGCTAGAGCTTGGTCGCTAACGCCTAGTGTGAGCTGGCAGGGTTTGGATTGGGGGTCGGTGCAGGCGCGTATACGCGCTGCCAGTGCTGGCCAGCGTGAGGCTTTAGCGCGCTATCAGCAGCAGGTATTGGTGGCGGTTAATGAGGCGCAGTCTTCGCTGACGTCTTACAGTTTTAGCCAGCAGCGCTTGCAGCACTTAGCCGATCAACAGACGGCGGCCCAGCGCTCTATGGTGTTGGCCGATGCTGAGTACCGTGCGGGCTTGTCTGACTTATTGGATTTATTAGATGCCGAGCGCAGTTTATTGGATGCGCAGAGTGGTTATATTGATGGCCAGATGCAGGTAATGAAGGATCTGGTTGCGGTGTATCAGGCTTTTGGTGGTGCGCTGGGTGACGTTGCAGCGCAGCCTGGGGTTACTCTAGCTTTTTAAATGGCTTAATTATTTGCCGGTAAAGCACCATGCCTAGCTAGCGTGCTTTATCGGTCCAGCGTGCCTATATCTAAGACCGGCGAGGCATCAATATGCTGGGCGTCCATCATTCGGGCGACCCGCTGCAACGAGGAGATGATCATAGTCTGCTCCCATTCCTGTAAATCATTAAATTGGCGTGCAAACTGCTCCTGCAAGGGGATGGGTGCCTCTTTTAAGGTGTTATAGGCCTCATCAGTGAGTAGGGCATGCACTTTGCGCTTATCGGTCTTAGAGCGCTCCCTATACACCAGCTCGCGCTTTTCTAATCTATCAATAATCGTTGTTACCGTAGCCTGGCTAAGGCTCATGTCTTTGGCTATTTCGCCTATGGTGACATCCCCTTTATCCCTAATGGTCTGTAGTAGCAAAATTTGCGGCGCGGTAAGGCCGGTGGTTTTGGCCAAGTGCTTAGAGTGCAAGTCTGTTGCTCTGATTACGCGTCGTAAGGCGACAAGTACTTCTTCTATCTGATTCACGGGCTGCTCGCTATAGGCTACTGGGCTTGGGGGTAATGGGCGGATTATATAGACAATTTTGGTCTGTGACTAAAGCGGAATTACGGCCCGGGCTGATGTCGATATTTGTGGGCATAAATAGGCTCGTTTTTCGCGTTTTCGGTGAGTGCTGAGGTAGCGATTAATCGCGTTTTTCTGCCTGTGGCACTGCCTTGCCAGTGCTGCTTTTGGCTTACGGGATCAGGCGTCAACAATCTGTCTTTCCGTAGGCTGATTTTACGTCAACAATTATTTAGTGTACTATGTTTACAGCACTAAGCAATTTTGCGAGGTAAATGGCGTGCTTTTGCCGTTATTCGCAGTTCTCCTTGATTTATTCGGGAGTTTTTTATTATTAAATGCTTAGTATTGTAAATAAATTATAGTTTGGAGGCACTTTGTTTAATAAAGAAATGCTAGATAAAGAAAGGCCTGAAAGTAGCGCTATTGAATTGCGTATGCCGTCACTAGCTGACGGAGTTGCCGTTAACAGCCTGGTTGAGCGCTGCCAACCCTTAGATACCAACTCCACTTACTGCAACCTATTGCAGTGCGGACATTTTGCTAGCACCTCGGTGGCGGCAGAAAAAGACGGCGAGATAGTGGGTTTTGTTTCCGGTTATTTATTGCCCAATCGTCCTAACACCTTGTTTATTTGGCAGGTAGCCGTATCGGAAGAGGCCAGAGGCCGTGGTTTAGGCAAAAAAATGCTACAGCATATTGTTAATCGCCAGCGTGGCAGCGGTGTGAAATATATAGAAACCACCATCACCGAAGATAACGATGCCTCATGGGGCTTGTTTAAAGTTTTTGCCAAGCTGGTCAATGCGGACTTACAAGCGGTGGACTGGCTAGATGCCTTAGAGCATTTTGACGGCCAGCATGATTCCGAAACCTTGGTCAAAATCGGCCCCTTGCATTAATACGCAAGCTAGATGCTAACAGTGGTCTAGTCAGTCATAGCTGACTAGTAACCGCGATAAAAAAATTGATAAAAATGGAGTGAATATATGAGAATTTTTGAAGAAATTGAATCTGAAGTACAGAGTTATGCTAGGTCTTTTCCGCGTGTGTTTAACCGCGCTAAAGGCGAGTTTATGTGGGATGAAGATGGCAATCAGTACCTAGATTTTTTAGCGGGTGCTGGTACCTTAAATTACGGCCACAATAATTCTATATTTAAGCCCCTGTTATTGGAATATATAGAAAACGACGGCATTACCCACGGCCTGGATATGCACACCAAGGCCAAAGGTGAATTTTTACAGTCCTTTAATGATCATATTTTAAAACCCCGCGGCATGGAATACATGGTGCAGTTTACGGGGCCTACGGGTACTAATGCGGTAGAGGCTGCTATGAAAGTGGCGCGCAATGTAACGGGTCAGCAAAACATAGTGACTTTTACCAATGGCTTTCACGGCGTCAGCTTAGGTTCATTGGCAGCAACGGGTAACTCGCATCACCGTGATGCAGCGGGTGTTAGCCTCAACGGTGTGCATCGCATGCCTTACGATGGCTACTTAGGCGAAGGCATAGATACCACCGAGTATTTAGATAAAGTGCTGTCTGACTCTAGTAGCGGTATCAATTCGCCAGCTGCAGTTTTAGTTGAAGTGGTGCAGGGTGAGGGTGGTATTAATGCTGCCAGCACACAGTGGCTGAGAAACTTACAGGCAGTCTGTAGAAAGCATGGCATTTTATTAATTGTCGATGATATACAGGCAGGTTGTGGTCGCACCGGTGACTTCTTTAGTTTTGAAGAGGCAGGTATAGAGCCTGATATTATTACCTTGTCTAAATCTTTAGGCGGGTATGGTTTGCCTTTTGCGGTAGTACTGTTAAAACCTGAGCTAGATCAATGGAAACCAGGCGAGCATAACGGTACTTTTAGAGGTAATAATCTCGCTTTTGTTACTGCCAAAGCAGCCATAGAGAATTACTGGGTAGATGATGAATTTTCTGAATCGATTAAGCGCAAAGGCCGCTATGTGTCGCAGCGCTTAAATGAAATTGTGGCCAATTATGGTGAAGGTAATTTCACTACTAGAGGTCGCGGTATGTTTCAGGGCATTAACTGTGTCAATGGCGAGCTGGCTGGGAAAATTACCCGCGCCGCCTTTAAACATAATCTACTAATAGAAACTAGTGGTGCCGATGATCAGGTAGTAAAATTTTTATGCCCCTTAGTTATCAGTGATGAAAACCTTAAAAAAGGTATAGATATAGTCGAGGAGGCCATTAAGGAAGTTTGCGCTAAGGCGGGTAGCATTCCTGAAGAAAAAGTTTATTTCTCGGAGGCCAGTTAACACTATGTATACCCCGATGACATCTACACCCGAAAAAACCAAGCAGCTACATATCAATATATGGCCAGGTGAGCGGTGTTTATTACCAGTCGGTGAGGCGCCCAATTTATATAAAGTGGAGTGTGTTGCCGGTGAGGGGTATCTACGCATTATGTCAGATACGCATAGAGAGCCTTTACGTAGCGGTGATCATCTGATTATCGATGGCGGCGAGATAGCTACAGTTACTGGTAGGCGAACTATGACTATAGAGATTAAAGAGATAACGGAGGAAGAATATTTATGATAGTTAGACAATTACAAGAAGCTAAAAACTCACCACGCAGAATCGTATCGCCCGATGGTAACTGGGAAAGCACGCGCATGTTATTAAAAAGTGATGGCATGGGTTTTTCTTTTCATATCACCACTATTTATAAAGATGCTGATTTTAAAATGCATTATCAAAATCATTTGGAATCGGTGTACTGTGTTTCAGGCCGTGGTGAGGTAGAAAGCCTAGATGATGGCAAATGCTATCCTATAGAGCCGGGTACGTTATATGTGCTTAATAAACACGACAGACATGTGCTGCGCGCTTTTGAAGAAATGTCTATGGCCTGTGTATTTAACCCGCCGCTTAATGGCAACGAGGTACACAACAAAGAAGGTGCCTACGCGTTAGACGAAGAAACAGTATAAGGGGTAGTTAACAACATGGTTGATGTAGTGATGACTTGTGCCATCGCAAGCCAAGATGATGCAGTAGGAAATAGCTACAATCAGGATAATAGCTTTGCGCATAACAGCGATGATTATGCTTCTAGGGATGGTAAAAAAACGCAATTGATTGCTAGAAAAGATCCCGTTGTATACCGCGATGATTACTCGCAGGCGCCTGTAACAGAGCAACACATAAAGCATTACCAGCAGCATGGTTACATGGTGTTGGATGATGTGTTTAGCGAGCAAGAAATTGAGCGCTTGAATGCCGAGTTGCAGCAGCTCCGTGTAAGTGAGTCTATAAAAAGTGCTCGTGAAACCATTACCGAGCACAGTAGTGGTGATGTGCGCTCTATCTTTGCAGTGCACAACCATAGTGCGCTATTTAAACAGTTATCTGAAGATCCCCGTTTAGTAGATTTGGCGCGGTTTATATTAGATGACGATGTGTATATACATCAGTCGCGATTAAACTATAAGCCGGGTTATAGGGGTAAAGATTTTTACTGGCATTCAGATTTTGAAACTTGGCATGTAGAAGATGGTATGCCACGTATGCGTGCGTTGAGCATGTCTATAAGCTTAACTGAAAACTACGGCCATAACGGTCCTTTAATGTTAGTACCTGATTCGCATCAACAATATGCGGTGTGTGAAGGTTATACCCCCGACAATCATCATAGAATCTCTTTGAAAAAACAGGAGTATGGCGTGCCATCTGATGCCTGTCTAAGCACGTTGATAGACCAAGGGGATATAGCAACAGCTGTGTGTAAGCCTGGCAGTGTTATTGTTTTTGATTGTAATACCATGCACGGATCAAATAGTAATATCACCCCTTACCCACGCTCAAATGCCTTTTTTGTGTATAACGCTTTAAGCAATCAGGTGCAGAAACCCTTTTGTGATAGGCCTGCACGACCAGAATATGTTTGTACTAGAGAGGCCGTTACCGCTATCAAAACTCATAAAACAAATGCGTAGTCATAATGAATAAGACTGAAAAAAACAAGTTAATAAGTCAAGTCGAACAAAGAATTGCTTTTTTGAAGCAAGATCTAATAGAGAATGACTCTTTGTCGGTTAAAAAACAAACACAAGCAGGTGATCAAAGTGCCAGTCTAGACTTAACCATAGCTGCACCCGTAGATGAAACTGTGGATGCAGGCCATAGAAAAGAATTATCTGAATTGCTTAAAAATATTGAGTGGTTAAAAAGTGATGACGCCGGTTACTGCGAGTTATGCAACGCCACGATTCCTGTTGCTAGGTTAGAGATAGTGCCGCATATCCGGGTTTGTATTAACTGCGCAGCAAACTAACACTAACAAAGATGGTATTATATGCACACGATTGAAAAGATTGGCGGTACCTCAATGAGTGATTATTCCTCAGTGAGGGATAATATTATTTTAAATAACGAAGCCGGGGCCTATGGCCGAGTGTTTGTGGTGTCAGCCTATGGCGGCGTGACGGACTTATTGTTAGAAAGCAAAAAAACCGGCGAGCCGGGTATATTCGCGCTATTTGCCGGCGGTATGAGTGGCGATACCTGGCTACAGCGCTTTGAACAACTTAGTCAGCAGCTGCAAGATATTAACCAGCAATTATTTGGCGACACAGAGTTATTGCACGAGGCTAATGGTTTTTTGCAAACCCGTTTAGACGATGCTAAACACTGCTTATTAGATTTACAGAGCCTCTGTCAGCATGGCCACTTTTCTTTAGATTCGCACTTGCACACGGTTAGGGAAATGCTAGCCAGCCTCGGTGAGGCGCACAGTGCTTGGAATACTGCGCGCTTATTACAGCGCGATGGCGTCAATGCTTGCTTTATCGACTTAACCGGTTGGCGTGCCAATACCCATATCTCTTTAGATGAACGTATTAATTTGGCTTTTGAAGACATAGATTTCAGCCAACAACTGCCTATCGTTACCGGCTACGCGCATAGTGAGGAAGGTCTCATGTCTTCCTTTGATCGCGGTTATAGTGAAATGATTTTTAGTCGCTTAGCGGTGCTCACACATGCGTACGAAGCGGTAATACATAAAGAGTTTCACCTTAGCAGTGCCGATCCACGTTTAGTGGGCGAAGCTAATGCCGTGCCTATAGGTCGTACTAATTATGATGTGGCCGATCAGTTGGCTAACTTAGGTATGGAAGCCATACACCCTAAAGCAGCAAAAGGTTTACGACAAAACAATATTCCACTGCGGGTTAAAAACACCTTTGAACCTGAGCATACAGGCACTCTGATCACCAGTGAGTATATTAGTGATTCGCCCTGCGTAGAAATTATTGCGGGTTGCAGAGGTGTTTATGCCCTAGAGGTTTTTGATCAGGATATGGCGGGCAGTTTGCAGCGTTACGATATTGCCATTTTAGAAATTATTCAGCGTTATAAGGCGCAAGTTGTTTCTAAAGATCTCAACGCCAATACCATTACCCATTACCTTTCGACCAACTTAAAAACCGTCAAGCGTATTATTACTGCGATACAGAATACTTTTAAAGAGGCGGATATTAATCAAAGAAAGGTCGCTATTGTGTCGGTAATAGGCAGCGATATGCAAATACCCGGTATCTTAGCTAAGTCTGTACAGGCTGTTGCCAATGCCAATATTAATGTCTTATCTATACACCAGGCTATGCGGCAAGTGGATATGCAGTTTGTAGTGAATCAATGTGACTACGATGCGGCGGTAAAAAGTCTGCATGCCTCATTGGTAGAAATACATAATCATGGATTAGCTATATGTATCGCCTCTTAATTGTCTGTATTTTTTTTAGCTCTATAGCCTTCGCACAAGAAAATAATAGCGAACAAACGGATAAGGCTAAACAAGAGGTAGAGGCTTTAACTAAGCCGCTATACAACCCTTTTGTCGAACGCTATATGCTAGACGAAGTTAAGGCGCTGCGGGTAGAGCAGGCCAATACCAAGCATGAGTTGATGCAGCAAATATTAGATAGGGAGCACCGTTCAGTCGATAGGGCGGTTAGCTATGCCACTGACACCGTGACCTATTTCTTTTATTTGATTGCCGCGGCCACCTCGGTGCTAGTCGTCGTGGGCTGGACTTCGATACGCGATATTAAAGAGCGTGTACATATACTAGCCGATGAAGAAATTTCTAAATTGGTGGGTGAATACGAAAAACGTTTAGAAGGGATAGAGCGTCAGCTGCATCAAAAAACCAAACACATAGAAGAAAACCGCGATGAGATAGGCCTAACCCAAGAGATACAGGCGCTGTGGCTTAGGGCGCAACAAGACATCGCCATACCCAATAAAATCAGCACCTATGATGAGATTTTAAAATTACGGCCTAACGATTGTGAGGCCTTAACGTATAAGGCCGATGCGGTATTAGAACTGAACGAGCCACAGTGGGCTGCCAATCTCTGCCTGCAAGCCTTAAAATTTGACCCTGAAAACAGTCATGCTTTTTATCAATTGGCCTGTGCCTATACTGCTATGCAGCAGTTTGAAGAGGCGATGCGTTACTTAAATGAAGCGATTGATCGTAGCGAAAACTATCGCGACGAAATAGAGCACGACCCAGCTTTAGCATTGCTGGTAGAACATGACTTATTTAAAACAACCTTTGCACTTAATACCACAATAAAAAAGGCCGCTAGTTAATGTTAATTTCTTTTGCTCTCTGCCTATTAGGCTTTGTACTTGTGGGTGCGGCTTCGGCCTGGAAGAGTCGCGGTACCAAGCAGGACTATTATCTGGCCAGTGCCAGCGTTAAGCCTTGGTTGGTGGGTTTGTCGGCAGTGGCTACCAATAACAGTGGTTATATGTTTATAGGGGTTATTGGTTACACCTATAGCCAAGGCTTATCGGCAGTATGGTTAATGATAGGCTGGATTAGCGGTGACTTCTTGGCCTCATTATATGTGCATAAACGTTTGCGCAACGCGGCTGGCAACAATGGCGAGGTTAGTTATGCTGGTGTGCTGAGTAATTGGCATGGGCAAAACTTTGTAGGCTTGCAGCGTCTTATAGGTGTTATCTCGCTGCTGTTTTTATTAACCTATGCTGCGGCACAGTTAATGGCGGGCGGTAAGGCCTTACATGTATTACTAGGCTGGCCATTGTGGTCGGGCGCCGCCATGAGTGCTTTATTTGTTTGCATCTATTGTTATTCCGGTGGCATACGGGCATCGATATGGACTGACGCAGCACAATCCATAGTGATGATAGTGGCGATGGCGGTGTTATTAACCGCGGCGGTGAGTAGCTTGGGTGGCATACAGCCCGCGATAGAACAGTTGCACAGTGTGCCGGGTTATATGAACTGGATGCCCGAGGATTTATTGTTTCCCGGTGTGCTGGGGGCGTTACTGTTTGTTGTTGGCTGGTTGTTTGCCGGTTTATCGGTGATAGGGCAGCCCCATGTGATGGTGCGCTTTATGACCCTAAACAATAATGCCAATATGCGTCAGGCTAAAACATGGTATTACCTATGGTTTACCGCCTTTTATTGCATGGCGACGGCTGTCGGCTTGTTGGCAAAAATCTTATTAAGCGATACCGGTAACTTTGATGCTGAGTTGGCCTTGCCGACTATGGCGCAAGCCCTGTTACCGGGTGTTTGGGTGGGATTGATACTGGCGGGTATTTTTGCTGCCACTATGTCTACCGCCGACTCGCTAGTGCTGAGCTGCTCAGCTGCGCTAACTCATGATATTTTACCCGGCAACATAGAGCGGGTGAGTCTGTTGAAGCTATCGTCGGTAATAGTCACAGGCTTGGCTCTGGCCTTGGCGGTGTTTAATAAGCAGTCGGTGTTTGGCATGGTGGTCATGGCTTGGTCGGGTTTGGCCAGCGCCTTTGCGCCTTTATTATTAATGTACTGCCTAGGATTTAGGTTTAGCGAGAGGCTGGCTATAGCGGCGGTATTAATCGGCTTTAGCGTTGCCTTGCTGTGGCGCGCATTAGGCTGGCATAACTATGTGTATGAAGGTTTTCCCGGCATAGTCATGGGTATAGTGTTTTTATTGGCAGGCAACGCGATTAAACATTTGAGTGGTGAAAAGTTGCCAGAAGCCTCTGGTACCAGTCAATAGGGTTGATAAAACAGCGAGATCTAAGGCATTTAGTTTATACTCCCTGTTGGTTAATGCCTTGATACCCTGCTGGAGATAGCCTTTGAAGCTCTACTTTAATCTTGAAGATGTCAGCCAAGTCTTTGTTGGTTCGTTTGTGTTAGCGGTGCCTATTTCTTTTTCGGAGGAGGCTTGGTCGTTAAGCAAAACCTTACCCATGGCTAATATCGCCCTGTTATTTTCTCTGTCTATCATCTTCTTGGCCTTCTTTGCCTACGAAGGCGTGTTCCAAAGCAATGTAAAATACCGAATGCCGGTGTATGTGGCACGTATCGTTATTGCCTATGTTATATCTATGTTGGTAGTGGCCTTAGTGCTATTGGCCTTGGACAAGTTACCTATATTGACAGAGCCCATAGTGGCGCTCAAGCGGCTAATTATCATTGCTATGCCCGCCTCTATGGGCGCTATAGTGGTTGATGGCTTCGATAAAGAATAATGCGCTAGGGGGGCTGCTAGCCCCTGCCTTTCAAAATAGTTTGCTCGCATATTTATACTATTTTTTATAATTAATTTTTATAAATTCTTCCTATTGAAATCATATTTCCTGTCCATAGTTATTGATTGCCGGCTAGGTTCTTAGCGAGCGGGTGCGGTAACTAGCTGAAACACAGCTGTTTATTTTTGTTGATTCTTAAGGAGAATATAGATGAACACAGTTGATTTAACCCCACTGTATCGCAGCAGTATAGGCTTCGATAGATTGGCTAATTTATTAGATAATATGCTACGTGCTGATACCGTTAGCCCTAACTATCCACCCTATAATATCGAAGCACTGGAAGATAACCATTACGCCATTACCTTGGCTGTATCGGGCTTTACCGAGCAAGAGCTAGATATAAATGTGGAAAAAGGCGTGCTTAGTGTACGCGGAGAAAAAACCAATGCCGAGCAGCACAATTACCTGTATCAAGGCATAGCCAACCGCAGCTTTGAGCGTAAGTTTAATTTAGATGATCAGGTAGAGGTGGTGGATGCCAGTCTTGATAATGGCCTGTTAAGTATTAGCTTGGTTAAGGAAATACCCGAAGCGATGAAACCTAAAACCATAGCTATTACTAAAGGTGGCAATGTTTTAGAGCATAAGGAGGCAAACAAGCCTGACGCTAAAGACGAGCAGGCTGCATAGCGTAAAGCTGGGCTGCCGGTAGCGGTAAGGCTCTGCCGGCAGCCTTGGATGTTAGCAATACTTCATTGCTTAAGTGTATGAGGTATTGCTGATGAATACTGAAAAACATTCAACCTGAGAAAAGCTCAATCCTTGGCATTGGTTTAAACACGGAAATGATGAGGATAAACAGCAGCGCGCAGACTATTACTTCGACACAGCGGGTAGATAACTCAGCTATGGTGGTAGTTCAGCAAGATCGACAAGTCGTGATTACAATTTCAAAAAACTATCATAAGCCATGACATAGGCACATAATGATTTGCCGAAATGGCATTAGCTGCCATGATTAACAGGTTCATTTTGCTATTAGGAAGCGGTATGGAGTTTAAAGATTACTATAAGATTCTCGGGGTTAAAGACGATGCCGATGCCAAAACTATAAAAACAGCCTATAGAAAGTTGGCACGCCAGTATCATCCTGATATGAACCCCGATAAGGGCGCAGAAGATAAATTTAAGGAAGCTGCAGAAGCCTATGAAGTATTAAAAGACGATAAGCGCCGTGCCGAATTCGATGAGCTGCGCAAATACGGTAGCCAAAGCGGCGGCTTTACGCCACCACCGGGCTGGCAAGGTACTAACGGAAGCTACGAGCAGGGTGGGGATTATTCAGACTTTTTCAATTCCATGTTTGGCGGCAGCCATGGGTTTTCTCAAGCGCGCCAGCGCTCCGTAAGAGGGCAGGATGTGGAAATAGAAATACCTATCTTTTTGGAAGAAATTCTGCAAAGCACCGTTAAAACGGTAGAGTATCAGCTACAGGGTGCAGCCAATAAGAAGCATTTAAAAGTCACCATCCCACAAGGGGTCGCTGATGGTGAACGCATACGGGTAAAAGGCCAAGGTGGCGCAGGTCACGGCCAAGGCGGTGCAGGTGATTTATATTTGCATATACGCCTAGTGCCGCATCCGTTGTTTGATGTGCAAGGTCATGATCTTATGCTGACCCTGCCTTTGGCGCCTTGGGAGGCGGCACTAGGTACCAAGGTTCAGTTACCCACCTTGCAAGGCTCGGTGAATGTCACTATAGCGCCTAATACATCGGCCGGTAAAAAGCTGCGTATTAAAGGTAAGGGCTTAAAAAGTAAGGCGGGAGCAGGGCAGGAGACCGGCGATCTCTATGCCGTGGTTAAAATTGTTATACCCGCCAGTAATGATGAAAAAACCACCGCGCTGTGGCAGCAGTTAGCCAGCAGTACTAGCTTTGATCCCAGAGTTGAATGGAGCAAATAGCATGGTTGAAATTACCTTACACTTATCCATCAACGAATTGTGCCAGCTGGAATGTATAGAGCGCGACATGATTTTAGATATCGTCGAGTATGGCATAGCCGAACCCATAGCAGGGCATAGCAGCGCCGACTGGCTGTTTGAAGCCAGCACGGTACACTGGATAAAAAAAGCCGCCCGCCTACAAAGAGATTTAGATATAGACTGGGTGGCAGTCGCTTTGGTCATTGACTTGATGCAGCAAAAAGAAGATCTGCAACAAGAAAATCGCCGCTATCGCCACCAATTAAAACGCTTTATAGAAAAGTGATAGCTTAATAGAATAATTGACCAGTAGCTGTTAATCGTGAGAGCGAGAAGGTGTGTCTTTTTATAGCATTCTATATATCTAAAATCACTGTGTTAGTAATGGGCGATATACCGTGCTAACTATGTGACTTTACTGTAACACTGGGGGCGCTGGCATGTGCTTAGCAGTCTTTAAAAAATTATTTAAACCCGTAATCTAATACATATAAAAGGGGGTGCAAGTCCCTCTATAGAGTACTAAAATGTTTGTGTAACTCATGTGTAACCTATCTAAAGAATGACCCTATATTGCAATAATACAGTGCCTTAGTAATACTATAATCACGCTTACTAACAGCGTTTCACTATAAGGGCTTACGTCATTAATAAAAAACAAGCTAATAAATTACTCGTCGGTGCGCTAGAATTATGTGACCTTCCGGAGCTAGGCGTCGTCAAATTACAAATGAGAGTCGATACCGGTGCTACAACCTCATCATTGCATGTAGATAATATTGAAGAATTTAGCACAGACGGTAAGCGTTATGTGAAATTTGATATACATCCAGATGTACACAATGTTGAGAAAGTTGTTTCGAAGACATTGCCATTAAGTGGGAAAAAAGTAGTGAAAAGTTCGTCGGCGGATACAGAAAAGCGTGTAGTGATTAAAACCGCTATTAATTTAGGCGGTAAAACGTGGAATATTAAGTTAACATTAACCGATAGATCATCCATGACTAGCTTAATGTTGTTAGGCCGTGAAGCGATGAAAAATAGAATTTTGGTAGATCCCGGTGAAGAGTTTATTCTGTCCTAAGCTGAGTAAGCCTTGTTTGTACTGGTATCATGAACATTAAACAAATATTTTCTAGGAGTAGTTGTTATGAAACTTGCGATATTATCTTGTGGCCCTAAATCTTACAGCACCAGGCGTCTTAAAGAGGCGGCATTACAACGCGGCCATGATGTTAAGGTGCTAGACACACTCAAATTTGCCATTGATTTACAGCAAGGCGTGCCCGATCTTTATTTTCGCCAAAAACCATTGAGCCACTACGATGCGGTGTTGCCGCGTATCGGTGCGTCTATTACCTATTATGGTACTGCTGTGGTGCGGCAGTTTCAGGAGATGGATGTGTTTTGCGCCAATACGGCCCACGGTATCAATAACTCTAGGGATAAACTTCGCAGTTTGCAAATACTGAGTCGGCATCATATTGGTATTCCTCAAACTACCTTTGTGCGTGATAAACGCGATGTTTTACCTGCTATTGAGCGCGTAGGTGGTGCCCCTGTTGTTATTAAACTGATAGAAGGTACTCAAGGCATAGGCGTTTTATTAGCCGAGTCAGTAAAAGCTGCAGAATCAATTGTTGAGTTACTACAGAGCCAAAAACAGAATGTGTTAATACAAAAGTTTGTGGCGGAAAGCAAAGGCAAAGATATTAGAGCCTTTGTTGTGGGTGATCGTGTGGTTGCGGCCATGCGCCGAGTTGCACAAGGTCAGGAGTTTCGCAGTAATGTTCATAGAGGTGGTGTAGCCGAAGCGGTAGATCTTTCCCCCGAATATATAGAAACAGCGGTTAGAGCCGCGCAAATACTGGGCCTGCAAGTTGCAGGTGTGGATATGCTTGAGGGCGCGAATGGCCCTCAAATAATGGAAGTTAATTCCTCACCTGGCTTGGAAGGTATAGAAACGTGTACCGGCCTAGATGTAGCCGGTGCGGTTATCGATTACATAGCTGCGCAGGTAGATTTTCCAGAGATTGATGTTCGACAGCGTCTGACCGTTAGCAAAGGTTATGGTGTAAGCGAAATTTATATACCCGAAGGTTCTAAATTTGTTGGCAGCACTATTCAGGGCACCAACTTACGAGAGCAAGATATTAACGTGCTCACCTTATACCGCGGAGCAAAGGTTATTCCAAATCCTAAGGCGGAGCGTGTGCTAGAGCCTAATGACAAGCTACTCTGTTTTGGTAAGTTGGAGTCCATGCGTGGCATGGTACCAGCAAAAACGCGTCGTCGTCGCAATCCTGAAATTACAGATTTACCGTCGGATGTGAAGCCGTCCGTGTAGCTAGTGCCTATGGTCATTAGGGGGGGCGTGGTTTACAAATTATGATTCAATTTTTTGGCTGTCAGATAACGGGGTTTTAGTGTGAAATGTTGCCCCGATATTGTTAGCTGTTACTTTCTCTGATATTAAAGCGGTGTGTTAGCCGCTATCCTCACCTTATCTTAATTGCCGCTATACCAGTGGTGTGAATTCCTATCGTTTGCAATTGATGTTCAAACAAAATTATATTGTCTATTTAGCCGCGCTGGTGCCATTACAGAGTTTACGCAGCAAAGCTTAGCGGCTATGGGTAAAGATCTTATGATACTATTAAATATCCATAATATTAGGGGAGGTATCATTGAAGACAATAAGTTATAAAGGCCGCGTGGTTTTTAAAAAAATGCCTATGCCTAGCTTTAAACGTATAGCCCGTGAATATTATGAGAATGAAGCCTGTTTCGCTTTTATCACTCAAGGCGAATATAAAGTGAGGGATCAAAACTCGCTACTGGATATAAACCGGGAAACCGCTTTGTTAGCAAAATGTACCAATTATTTTTATGAAAGTAATGTGTACCCTATGGCGTCGGAACCGGAGGGGGAAGTTATAGGCGTATTTCTTTACCCTGATATTTATCAGCAACTTTTCAATTTTGATCTTACTCGCTCTACCCACAACACTACCTTTAATCTTAAGCAGTTTGCGGTAGATGGATTGCTAGCGCATTACCGGGATAGCATTAATATTTTGTTGGATGAGCCTGAGATAGCCGATGAAATGCTAGTGGAAAATAAGTTGCGAGAGTTTGTTATTTTAATGACGAAAAAGCTTGGCGCGCCTTCCGAAATTGACTTTCTTGCTTCTATGTTCAAGCCCCATTTCGCTAAATTTGAAGAAGTTATACAGCAAAATTTATATGCCGACCTGAGTTTGGATGAACTGGCGAAACTGTGCCATATGAGTTTATCCACCTTTAAACGAAAATTCAGTGAGGTTTATACTGAAAGCCCAAAAAAATATATCACCCGCTTGAAAATAGATAAAGCATTGCCTTTATTAAAACAGCAAGATCTACGTATTTCAGAGATTGTTTTTCAAACCGGTTTCGATTCCGTATCTACGTTTAACCGCGCGTTTAAGGCGCAAACAGGAAAAACACCCAGCCAGTACCGCTTGGGCTAACTTGCCTTGATGTTGAACGTTTTTGCGGGGCGGCTGACTAAGCTATGGATTATTATAATTGATAATGACCCGTTATCGATAAGGTATTAATAGGTATGACTAAAGCCCCGCAGTACACCCCCCCAAAGTATGGACTTGGCAGAAGGAAAACGGTGGCACCTTTGCCAGCACTAACCGACCTGTGGCTGGCGCCACCCACGAGCAGCCCTTACCGGAGGGTAAGCACCCTCTACAGCTATACTCTATGGCAACACCCAATGGTGTAAAAGTTACCGTGTTGTTAGAGGAGTTATTAGCGCTGGGGCATCGCGGGGCAGAATACGATGCCTGGCTGGTTGATATTTCAACAGGGGCACAATTTGGTAGTGGTTTTATAGAGGTCAATCCCAACTCAAAAATACCCGCACTACTAGACAGAAGCGCAAAAGAGCCTATACGCGTATTTGAATCCGGGGCGATTCTGGTTTACCTAGCGGAAAAATTTAATGCTTTACTGCCGCAAAGCCCAGCCGAAAGAGCGGAGTGTATGTCGTGGTTGTTTTGGCAAATGGGTAGCGCGCCTTTTCTTGGTGGAGGCTTTGGTCACTTCTATGCCTACGCGCCAGAAAAATTGGAATACCCAATTAATCGCTACGCCATGGAAGTAAAACGACAATTAGATGTGTTGGATAGAAACCTAGCGTCAAGGTCGTACCTTTGTGGCGAGGACTATACGATAGCGGATATTGCCAACTATGCATGGTATGGCGTATTGGTAGAAGGCAAACTCTATGAGGCAGCTGAATTTTTAGATGTGAAATCTTACTCTAATGTACTGCGCTGGGCTGAAGACATTGCCGCACGGCCTGCGGTGCAACGAGGCCGCAGAGTCAATCGTGTTTGGGGCGATGAGGCTGAGCAATTGGCCGAGCGCCACGACGCTAGCGATTTAGGCTAATGTCGGATTAGACCAAACGCTGTAACAATTACTATCAGGAGATAAATATGTCAATAACCTTGGCCTTTGATGTGTATGGCACATTGATTGATACACAAGGCGTGCTTACTGCTCTCGAAACTGTGGTAGCGGGTGACGCTACAACGTTTTCAAATACCTGGCGTGAAAAGCAATTGGAATATACCTTTCGCCGTGGCTTAATGCAGCACTATGTAGATTTTGCCACCTGTACCCGCCAAGCCTTGGATTATACCTGTGCATTTTATGGCGAGGAGCTAAGTGCGCAGCAAAAAAAACTACTACTTAACAGCTACCAAACTCTACCAGCCTTTGATGATGTGCAAGAGGGCTTGGCCCGTTTAAAGAAAAAAAATGCTACGCTTTATGCCTTTTCTAATGGCAGTAAACAGGCTGTAGAGCAGTTGCTAGATAACGCTGGCATAGGCCATTTTTTTGCAGGGGTTGTTAGCTGTAACGAGATCCAGTCCTTTAAACCCAATCCCGCGGTGTACAGTTATTTTTTACGGCAAGCTAGCAGCTACAACAATGCAACATGGTTAATTTCTAGTAATCCCTTTGATGTTATAGGTGCTATCTCCTCGGGTTGGCGCGCGGCCTGGCTGCAAAGAAGTACTGCTGCCGTATTTGACCCCTGGGACATACCGCCAACAGCAACAGTGAGCAGTCTTATAGGCTTGTGCGAGGTACTAGATTAATAGATCTGCGAATACCCGTACGTTGATCACATAAGAATTTTTTAACTATCTCGTTAGCCTATTCCCCATGGCGGCTTTTATTTTAATAACGGCCGCTCATTTCTTTGAGCCAATACGCTCAAGCATTGACCCTATTTGCCGAGCGATAAAGGCCTCAATCTATATAATGTACTTATCAGTTAATCACTGAAGCAATTAACCATACTCTTATTAGGAGAGCATATATGAGCCAATTTACCCTACACGATTTAGATTCAGCGCCAGCAGCTAGCAAGCCTTTGTTGGAACGTTCACAAAAAGCCTACGGCATGATTCCCAATCTTCACGCGGTATTGGCAGAATCCCCCGAGACCTTGGAGGCGTATCAAACCTTGCATGAGTTATTTGCAAACTCGTCATTTAATGCCGAAGAGCTTACCGTGGTATGGCAAACTATTAATGTAGAGCATGCTTGCGGCTACTGTGTACCTGCTCACGCCGGCATTGCTCACTCCATGAAGGTAGATCCGGCTTTAACCGAGGCCCTGCGTAACAAACAGCCCATGCCTACAGAAAAGTTACAGGTATTACATAACACGACGCTGAGCATAGTGCGCGACCGTGGTCATATCTCGGCAGTAGAGGTAGAGGCATTTTTTGCTGCCGGCTATGGCAAGCAGCAGTTATTGGAAATAGTGTTGGGGCTGTCACAAAAAGTAATTAGTAATTACACCAATCATATAGCTAAAACGCCGGTAGACAAAATGTTTGAAAAATTTGCTTGGTAAAATATTGAGCATAGCCATGTGTTGTAGTCATGGCCTTTGTTGTTACTGGCATGATGATGTGCAGAGCGTTAGTGTGACAAAGCTCGTTTGGAAAAGTGTGGGAATGGAATTTTTGTCATATTGATAAGTAGCATTAATAAACAAGTGCTAATAGCCACAAGGGGAACATAGTCGGCTAGGTAAAGCTTTAAATTTTCTCTATGACTTGCTTGCTGGGCTGGTATTGCTAGCGTCGCCGATAGTCGGAAAGTTGAATGATGTTATTGCTTTGTTTAGGGGTGTTCTCTTCGGCCTGCGCAGTAGGCGATGAGCCCGACAATAGCGCTAACATAGCTTGTTGTGGCCAAACACACTCTTTACGCCCCTTAACATTGCAGGGCCTGTCCGCTAGCCAAACAGCTGTTTTATAAGCGCTAACCGCTTCCACCGTGACGTTATCAAAGCGCAGCATATGTTCAATGTCGCCAGCCATTTGATTCATAGTGCCTTGTACAGAGCGGTTACAACTGGTATCGAACTGGCAAGGGGCGAGTAGTGCCGCAGCAGCGTCTAGTTGTTGTTGATTGGCTCCCAGTTTCAATAAGGTGTTCATCACCGCATCCTCAAAAAGCCAATTGAAATTAGCAAAGTCATCTTTTAGTAAGCCTTTAATAAATAGCGGAAAACGGGTGGCATCGTGTACTAGCAGTACGCAGTTGCGTCGCTGCAGGGTGATTAGGTTAGCGTGCCAGCCGCTGAGTGGGTTAGGATCAACACAAAGTGACCCATGTTGGGGTGCTGTTTTATTCACCAGTAAGCCCTGCTCATCTAAGGGCAGCTTAGCGTAAAGTTTTTTGGTGCTATGTATGGTGATCATGGTAAGAGTATCGATATGTGAAATTAAAAGCGCTGCTATAGTCTGTTAAGTTAGCTTATTTTCATGGGTTATTAAACTTTAGGTGGGATTAGCTGGGGGGATTTTACTCGGCATATCCATGTGCCTCGCCCTACGGGCAGCCTGCGGCTGTGTAAAACTGCTCCTGCTAGGTGGTTCTGCATGCCACCATTCCGCCAATAAAAAACCCCACCTTCTTGCGAAGGCAGGGTTTTGTATTGGTGGAGCTGGGGGGATTGGTTCTTGCACATCCATGTGCAAGCCCGCTACGCGGCGGCCTAAAGGCCGACCAAAATTGATCCAGTCAATTTTGTGAACCCGGGTTTATAACTCAATACCTACTGTACTACCAATAAAAAACCCCACCTTCTTGCGAAGGCAGGGTTTTGTATTGGTGGAGCCGGGGGGATTTGAACCCCCGTCCGTCAGTCCGCTGCTTAGTGCTCTACATGCTTAGATTCCGTCAATTAATTTAGCCGCATACAGCCCGACGGGCAGGACGTGTTTGGCGATCCCGATTATTATTTAGCAGATCCACCCCGGGCGAGGCTTCACAGCGATCCAGTTCTAAATGACAGTCAGTAGCGCGATACTGGCACCTTGCTAAAGACCGCTAGAGGCGAACCTCTAGGTCATGCAACAAAAAGCTACTTACGCAGCTAGTTGAGCACCATAGTTGTCGTCGTTGGCAACTAATAAATTGCAGCTTTGGATTAACGTGATTGGCTACCATCACGACATGCACACTTAAGTTTTGTAACCGTCGTCGAATCCTAATCGGCCCCGAAACTGTTGTTGATAGCGGTTAGCGTTAGCCGTTATCACTTAAGGTTCGCTCATTATAGAGCGAGTGTTTGTCTGCGGCTACTCCTCATTTACATAAAGTGATATTAAGGCGATAAAGTGTCGTTGAGAGCTGTGGGGAATGGAATAGCTTGGGAAGAACAGGGATGGGACGACCCGTAGGTTATGCGTCCGCACCCCAGTTGATGCTCCCTGAGGGAGATCTGTCGTGGCACCGAAGTGTCATTGTTAATATGGCCCCGAAGTGGTTAAATTGCAATGCGGTGGTTAGAGTGTTTACGTCTAAAAAAGCGCTTTATAAAGTCATTCGATATTTTTGAAAAGTATTGCTGATTTTTACTGGCGCGTGTTGTCGCGCACTATGCGTTGTTTTTCGCGGCCCCAGTCTCTATCTTTTTCGGTAGCGCGTTTATCGTGTTTTTGCTTGCCTTTGGCGATGCAAACTTCGGCTTTAACTAAATGGCCTTTCCAGTACAGGGCGGTACACACACAGGTGAGACCATCTTGTTGCGTAGCGGAAATTATTTTGGCCAGCTCGCGTTTATTGAGTAACAGCTTGCGGGTGCGCATGGGCTCTGCCACATAGTGGGTAGAAACCGTGTTTAGTGGGGTGATATGCGCGCCTATCAGCAGGGCCTCACCGTTTTGCATATGCACATAGGTGTCGACTATTTGTACTTTGCCTTCTCTTAAGCTTTTTACTTCCCAGCCTAATAGCACGACGCCAGCTTCAAATTTGGTTTCAAGCTGGTAATCGTGTTTGGCCTTTTTGTTAAGGGCGATGGTGTTGCTGGTATGTTTGGGTTTGTTTTTGCTCATGGGGCGGCATTATAGGTATTTCATTGGCTAATGAATATAGGGGGGGATGAGAATATAGGGGATGCCTATAGCCGCCTTTAAGTTATGCGGCTTGTTTATCGCCATAGTCTAGGGCTTTACGGTAAGCTGTATTTATTTTTTGGGCGTATTTAGGGGAAGGTGCAGAGCCAGTGTCTTTATTAAGGGAATCTAGCCAGGGCGTATGGGGCAGCCGTTGGACGTTTGTGGCGGCTACCGCTGGTGCTGCGGTAGGCATGGGTAACTTATGGAAGTTTTCTGCCTTGGCGGGTGCCAACGGCGGTGGAGCTTTTGTATTGGTGTATCTCTGTTTTGTGCTCATGGTGTCGTTGCCAGTGCTGATTGCCGAGGTGGTGATAGGCAGCCGTGGCCGTGCTAACCCTATTACCGCCAGCCATAATTTGGCCCGTGAGGCCGGCGTTTCCACGCTGTGGCAGAGCATGGGCTGGTTGGGTTGTTTAGCGGGCTTGTTGATTCTTTCCTATTACAGCGTCATGGCGGGGCTGGGTATTGCCCATATAGAGAGTGTTTTTAGTGGCCAATATAAGGGGTTAAGCGCGGCTAAAGTGGGCGAGGTGTTTAATCAATTACTGGCTGACCCGCAACAATTGGCGTTGTGGCACAGCGTGTTTATAGGCTTGGTAGTGTTGGTGGTCTCTACAGGGGTGGAGTGGGGCATGGCAAAAATGGCCCGTATTATCTTGCCGGTGTTTGTGATTTTGCTGCTGATCGTGGTGTTTTATAGTAATCGCATGGGCGATATGGCCGCCGCCCAGCAGTTTTTGTTTAGTTTTCAGTGGCAGGCCATTACCCCTGAGATTATGTTAGCGGCCTTGGGTCAGGCTTTTTTTACGCTGAGCATAGGCTTAGGGGCGATGATGGCCTTTGGTGCTTATATGCCCGATGGCCGCTCAGTGGCGGGGCTGTTATCGGTGGTGGTGTTGATCGATACCGCGGTAGCCTTGTTGGCCGGTTTGGCCATATTCCCTTTGGTGTTTAGCTTAAATATTGCCCCCAGCACGGGTCCGGGCTTGATGTTTGTGGCGCTTCCTTATGCTTTTGGCCATATAGAGCACGGCGAGTTATTCGGCGGTGCCTTCTTTACCGTGGTGGCGCTGGTGGCGTTAAGCTCGGGCGTAGCCTTAATGGAGCCGGCGGTTGCCTGGCTGATTGAGCGGGCTAAGTTTAAGCGCTTGTTCGCCGCCATCAGCGTGGGCTTGTTGGTGTGGCTGCTGGGCTTAGCGGCGTTGCTATCGCTAAATGTGTGGAGTGATGTGCGCTGGCTGGACAGAAGTATTTTTAATTGGCTGGATTATGTTAGCGTCACTATATTGCTGCCCTTAGGGGGCTTGTTAATAGCGATGTTTGTGGGCTGGCGCATGCGGCTAGAGGTGGTGCGCGATGAGTTTTATCGCCACAGCGGTTTTGTTTTTGTTCTTTGGTATTGGCTTTTACGTTATATTGCCGCACCTGCTGTATTGGTGATTTTGCTGGTGCCTGTGTATAGGCATTGGTTTTAATGCTGCTTAGCCCCCTTTTTAGTAACGACTATATATGATGACTTCCATTCAGCGCAGTGCGTTATTGCCTTATGCTGTTGATAAGATATACCAGCTTATTAATGATGTTACCGCCTACCCCCAATTTATGGATGGCTGCGTGGGGGCTGAGTTACTATCGCAAAGTGAGGGCCATATGCAGGCGCGCTTGGACTTGTCCAAGCTGGGCTTTAGCTACAGTTTTACCACCCGCAATGAGTTGTATTACCCCACAAAGGTGGTGATGCATTTGGTGGATGGGCCCTTTTCACAGTTTCAAGGCGAATGGCAGTTGCAGGCTTTGGGTGATGAGGCCTGTAAGGTAAGCTTGCAGATGGATTTTGAGTTGCGAGGGGCGGTGCTATCACTGGCTGCTAAAAAAGTGTTTGAGCCCATGGCTAATAATTTGGTGGATGCCATAGTCAAACGCGCGCAACAGCTGTATGGCTAGGTTACCGAGTCATTACGGGTGAGCGCTATCGATAACAATACCGATCAATCAAGAGCAATGAATCAAGAGAACGTCATGCCAGCAACGCCTACTATCACTATAGAAGTGGCTTATGCCCTGCCTACCAAGCAAAAAATTATTACGCTAGAGCTTGCCGAGGGCAGCACAGTATACGAAGGCGCTTTGGCTGCGGGTATGGAGCGGTTTTTCCCTGACCTGTGTGTCGCCGACGCCAAACTGGGCGTTTTTGGCAAGACGGTGGCCAAGCCGCAGCAAGCCTTGCTGCGTGAGGGTGACAGGGTAGAGATTTACCGGTCCTTATTAATAGACCCGAAAGAGGTACGCAAAGCCCGTGCCGAGAAGGTTAAGGCGGAAAAGGCCGAGCAAAAGAATACTCGGCGCTAGGGTAATGTTCTGCTGTTTGGCGTTATTAATGGCCTGCTGGTTTAGTCGTCGCGGCTAAGGGTTTCAGCATCAGGGTTCTCTTCAGCTTCATCCTCTTCTAGCAGCTTAAGCGCCGAACCGTTCATGCTGGCTAAATGCTCGCCTTTAAAAACTAGGGTTAGGGTTTTCTTGCGTACCGGCATTTTATGGGGGCGCATAACATAAATATAATCCCAGCGGTCGCCATTAAAGCTATCTTTAATAATGGGACTGCCTAAAATAAACTCGATTTGGCTTTTAGACATGCCAACTTCCAGTTGTTTGATCATATCGGCTTTTAAAATATTGCCTTGCTCGATAGCGATTTTATGCGGTGTACAAGCTGCTAAGCTAAGCAATAAGCAGCATAGAGGTAAAAGATATTTAGTCATGGGTGGTTCCACTGTTGCTTGAGGTTGTGGATAATACCCGAAACTCGCAATTAACGCTAAGGCAGCCACATTATGGCCATCCAAAATCAGGAATTACGTAAAGCAGGGTTAAAAGTCACCCTGCCTAGAGTGAAAATTTTGCAGCTATTAGAGGCCGCGGAACAAGACAGCCATCACCTCAGCGCAGAAGACGTGTACAAAGCCTTATTAGAGACTGGTGAAGACGTAGGCCTAGCCACGGTTTACCGGGTATTAACCCAGTTTGAGTCTGCCGGCCTAGTGGTTAGGCATAACTTTGAAGGCGGCCACTCCGTTTTTGAAATGGCCAAAGAAGATCATCACGACCACATGGTGTGCTTAGATAGCGGACAAGTATTAGAGTTTTGTGACCCCACGATAGAAAGACGCCAGCATGAAATAGCCGATGAAATGGGCTATGAGATTGTTGATCATAGTCTTGTTTTGTATGTAAAGCCGAAGCAGTAGCTGCTTCGGTTTTACAAGCTACAAGCTACAAGCTATAAGCTATAAGCTATAAGCTATAAGCTATAAGCTATAAAATTATTGGTGCAGGCTTCTCAAAGTCAATCTTTATCTTAAAGCTTGCCGCTTACAACTCGTAGCTACCCAAAACCCTGTTTTGGGTACTAATGCACTGCCAACATCTGTTTGGCATGCGCCCTCGATTGCTTGCTTATGTCTATGCCCCCTAACATGCGGGCAATTTCTTCCACTTTTTGTTCCGCTGTTAATTGCTGTAGTTGGGTGCTGACGGCTTTTTTATTACTCTGTTTGCTCACGTATAAATGTTGATGTCCCTTGGAGGCAACCTGTGGCTGGTGGGTTACGCACAGTACTTGGCCTTTTTCGCCCAGTTGTTGCAGTAGGTTGCCGACTACTTCGGCGGTGGCGCCGCCTACACCTACATCTACTTCATCAAATACCATGGTGGGTATGGCGCTGGTTTGAGCAGTGACCACTTGTATGGCTAGGCTGATGCGTGAGAGTTCGCCGCCAGAAGCGGTACGCGATAGGGCTTGCGCGGGCTGGCCGGGGTTGGTGCTAATTAAAAAGTGGATGTCTTCTAGGCCGTGCTGGTGTGGCTGTTGAGACTCTCTGGCGGCTAGCGCTATGGTAAAGCGGCAGTTACTCATGGCTAGGGTTTGTAGCTGTGCTTCTACTTGCTTTTCAAGTTTTTGGGCTGCGCTACGGCGTTTTTTGCTGAGTTTAGCGGCCAGTTGCTGGTACTCCAGACGCAGCTCGTTAGTTTGCCGGTGCAAGTTGTCTATTTCCTCATCGCTGCCGGCGATGGCACTGAGTTCGGTTTGTAATTGCTGGTGTAGCTCGCTGAGTTGGCTGGCGTCTACCCGGTGTTTACGGGCTATCTCGAATACTTGGTTGAGGCGTTGCTCTACATAGAGCAGGCGCTCAGGGTCGACTTCGAAGCTGTCTATATGGGCAGAAATTTCGTGGCTGGCTTCTTCAGCTTGTATCAGGGCGCTGCTTAATAGCTGTTCGGCTTCGCTTAAGCCTTTGGTTTTGGCGGGTATAGTGGCCAGTGAGCGTATGGCTTGGCTGAGTATATTGTTGACGTTAAGTTCGCCTTCTTGGCACAGCGCTAGGGCGTGGTGGCAGGATTCTAGTATAGCTTCAGCATTGGCGCGTTGTTTTTGCTCGGTTTCCAGTTTTTCCAGCTCGCCTACTTCTAGGGCCAGTTGATCCAGCTCTTCCACTTGGTAGCTTAATAACTGTGCTCTGGCGGTTTGTTCGCTGTGGTTACTCTCTAGTGTAGCTAGACGTTGTGCCAGTTGATTGTAATCGGTAACGGTGGTTTTGATGTCATCGGCTAAGCCCTGGGTATTGGCGTATTCGTCTAGCAGGCGACGCTGTTGCTCCTTTTTTAACAGCGATTGATGGGCGTGCTGGCTGTGTATGTCTATGAGCATATTGCCTAGGGTTTTCAGGTCGCTGAGGGTGGCGGGGCTGCCATTAATAAAGCCGCGTGAGCGCCCCTCCTTGGTGATGACCCTGCGCAGTAGGCACTCGTGGCCGGCGTTAAGCTCACGGCTGGCCAACCATTGTTGAGCTTCAGGAATGTCACTGATATCGAAGGTGGCATGGATATCAGCACGGTCGGCGCCGTGCTTGACGATGCTGGCATCGGCGCGATCGCCCAAGGCCAAGCCCAAAGCGCCCAGCATAATGGATTTGCCGGCGCCGGTTTCGCCGGTAATTACGGTCATGCCGCGGTGTAGCTCTATATCCAAATGAGAGGCAATAGCAAAATTATTGATATTTAAATGGCTGAGCATGCTGTTTATCTCTGTATCAAGTCTTATTAAGGCGCTGGCGTTTAACCACTGTTGTTATACACAGTATTATGGTTATTTGTACAGTGTTTTGTCTAGTTTTTATTTTATGGCTGGCTGTTGCTGTGTGGCTGTTGCCGTGACCTTTGAATAACTTATTGATATATAAGAATTAATTTTTTATGTCTAAAACCTTGATATGACGCTGAGCGCCCCCATATCTGAGCACAATAGGTAATGTTATAGGTGAAAAGGTGGCGCTGTTAGTGCCTTTTTGTAGCCATTAATCTCAGCGGTAATTGGAGAGTGTACGCAGTGTCAAAAGATGATCAAACAAACCCCGAGTTAGACTCAGCCCAGCCCGAAACGGTAGTCGATAGCGCCGAGGCCACAGAGTTTGGTGCAGAGCTTAGCGAAGTGGATAGCCTAAAAGCGCAGCTAGAGGCCTCTCAGCAAGAGTTGGCCGACACCAAAGAGCATGCCCTGCGCACTGTGGCTGATGCCCATAACACCCAACGTCGCGCCGAGGCCGAGGTGGATAAGGCCCGCAAGTTTGCATTAGAGAAGTTTGCTGGTGAGTTGTTGGTGGTTGCCGATAACCTAGAGCGCGCTCTAGAGGCCGCCGATCAAGGCAATGAATCCTTAAGGCCTTTGATAGAAGGGGTGGAACTCACCCAAAAATCACTCATGGCCGCTTTGGAAAAATTCAAGGTTGAACAGGTTGACCCTAATGGCGAGCCATTTGACCCGCAAGTACATCAGGCTATGTCTATGGTTGAAAACCCCGATGTGGAGCCCAATACGGTTCTCCATGTCATGCAAAAAGGCTACACCTTAAGCGGTCGTTTATTGCGCCCGGCTATGGTTATGGTCTCGAAAGCGCCCGGCGCCTAGCTGGACGAGCGGGTCGGCTAATGTCCGGCTAAACAACACAAAATAAATGGCTGCAGCCCTTGAAAAGGGCGTAAATGCGCCAATATAGATAACAACTGAATAGTAAAGGCTTGTAGCTCTCAGACAGGCCGCCATGAAATTGAACGATGGAGTATGACAATGGGTAAGATAATCGGTATAGACTTAGGTACAACTAACTCGTGTGTATCTGTGCTAGAAAACGGCAAAGCCAAAGTAATTGAAAACGCAGAGGGCGATCGCACTACGCCTTCTATCGTGGCTTACACGGCTGACGGTGAGATTTTGGTAGGCCAAAGCGCTAAGCGTCAAGCTGTTACCAACCCTCACAATACCTTATATGCGGTTAAGCGTTTAATCGGCCGTAAGTTTAAAGATGATGTGGTACAAAAAGACATCTCCATGGTGCCTTATAAAATCTCAGCCGCTGATAATGGCGATGCTTGGGTAGAAGTGAATGGCGAGAAAATGGCGCCTCCACAAATTTCTGCGGAAGTCTTGAAAAAGATGAAGAAAACCGCTGAAGAATATTTAGGTGAAGCGGTAACCGAAGCGGTTGTAACTGTTCCGGCTTACTTCAATGATTCACAACGTCAAGCTACTAAAGATGCCGGTAAAATTGCGGGCCTAGATGTTAAACGTATTATCAACGAGCCTACCGCAGCCGCATTAGCCTACGGCATGGATCAATCTAAAGGCGACCACACCATTGCGGTATATGACTTAGGTGGTGGTACTTTCGATATCTCTATTATCGAAATTGCTGAAGTTGATGGCGAGCATCAGTTCGAAGTACTTTCTACCAATGGTGACACTTTCTTAGGTGGTGAAGATTTCGATATGCGTTTAATCGAATATTTGGCCGCTGAATTTAAGAAAGACAACAGCATTGATTTACACAACGATCCGCTAGCCCTACAGCGCTTAAAAGAAGCTGCTGAAAAAGCTAAGATCGAGTTGTCTTCTAGCCAGCAAACAGAAGTGAACTTGCCGTACATTACTGCTGACGCGACTGGGCCTAAGCATTTAGTGGTTAAGTTAACCCGTGCCAAGCTTGAATCTTTGGTTGAAGACTTAGTTGTTAATTCTTTAAAACCTGTACAGCAAGCGCTTAAAGATGCTGATTTATCAACCTCTGAAATTGATGACATCATTTTAGTGGGCGGCCAAACTCGCATGCCTATGGTACAAGCGAAAGTAGCTGAATTTTTCGGTAAGGCTCCACGCAAAGATGTAAACCCTGATGAAGCAGTAGCCATGGGCGCGGCGATTCAAGGTGCGGTATTAAGCGGTGATGTTAAAGACGTATTGTTGCTAGACGTAACCCCATTAAGCCTAGGTATAGAAACCATGGGCGGCGTTGCAACGACTTTGATTGAAAAGAACACCACGATTCCTACTAAGAAATCGCAAACTTTCTCTACCGCTGAAGATAATCAATCAGCAGTGACGATTCACGTAGTACAGGGTGAGCGCAAGCAAGCGGCACAAAACAAATCACTAGGTCGTTTTGACTTGGCTGATATTCCGCCCTCACCGCGTGGCATGCCACAAATTGAAGTAACCTTCGACATAGATGCCAACGGTATTCTGCATGTGGGCGCCAAAGATAAGGCAACCGGTAAAGAACAGTCTATACGCATCACGGCTTCTAGTGGTTTGTCTGACGACGAAATCGAAAACATGGTGCGCGATGCTGAAGCTAACGCCGAAGCGGATAAAAAGTTTGAAGAAGTGGTAACGGCTCGTAACACGTTAGAAGGCTTAATCCACGCGACTAAGAAAACCGTAGAAGAAGCTGGCGACAAAGCTGACGACGCTGAGAAAGCGGCGATAGAAGAAGCGCTAAAAGAGGCTGAAGAGGCTGTAGGCAGCGGTGACAAAGAAGCGATGGACGCGGCTACCCAAAAGCTGACGGAAGCGTCTGGCTCATTAGCGCAAAAGCTATACGCCGAAGAGCAAGCGAAAGCCCAGCCTGCTGGCGGTGACGCTGGTGCTGAACAAGCTGAGTCTGCCGATGACGTAATGGATGCCGAGTTTGAAGAAGTGAAGGACGATAAATAAGCGCAGCTTTTTTATCGACAGCGGCAAGCTGTAAGCGGTAAGTTGCAAGAGAGTTTTTCTTGTAGCTTACGGCTTGTAGCTTCAGCCATATTATTTTGAAGCGCGGCATTTAAGCTGCGCTTTTATTCATTTAAAAAGCCAGAAGTAGCAGCCGAAACAGGCTGAATGAAAACTATGTCAAAACGCGATTATTACGAAATTTTAGGGGTTAGTAAGGATGTTTCAGAGGCGGATCTGAAAAAAGCCTATCGCCGTGTGGCGATGAAGCATCATCCCGACCGCAACCCCGATGACAAAGCCTCTGAAGAAAAATTCAAGGAAGCCAGTGAGGCTTACGAGATTCTTTCTAATAGCCAAAAACGTACTGCCTACGACCAATACGGCCATGCCGGTGTGGATGGTAATGCGGGTGGTGGTTATGGTGGTGGCGCCGGTGCCGGTAATTTCAGCGATATTTTTGGCGATGTGTTTGGTGATATTTTTGGAGGCGGCGGAGGCGGCAGGCATCGCGGGCCACAGCCCGGATCTGATTTGCGCTATAACCTAGATATAGATTTAGAAGAAGCGGTAAAAGGCACCACCACAAAAATTCGCATACCTACCTTGGTAGCATGTAAGCCTTGTGATGGTTCTGGTGCTAAAAAAGGCAGCGCGCCCGTTACCTGTACTACTTGTGGTGGTGCTGGCCAGGTACGTATGCAGCAGGGCTTTTTCTCGGTGCAACAAACCTGCCCCAATTGTCGCGGTAAGGGCAAGATGATTTCCGATCCCTGTGGCAGCTGCTATGGTCAAGGGCGTGTAGAAGAAACCAAAACCTTATCGGTAAAAGTACCGCCCGGTGTTGATACGGGTGACCGTATACGCTTATCCGGTGAAGGTGAGGCCAGCCCCGATGGCGGCCCTAGTGGCGATTTGTATGTGCAGATGAATGTGCGTGCGCATAAAATATTTGAGCGTGACGGTAAGCATTTGTATTGCGAAGTGCCTATATCCATTGTCGATGCTGCCCTAGGTGGTGAGCTGGAAGTGCCGACCTTAGACGGTCGCGTAAAATTGAAAATACCCTCAGAAACACAAACCGGTAAGCTATTTAGATTACGAGGCAAAGGTGTTGCGCCCGTACGCGGTGGCTCCACTGGCGACTTGCTCTGCAAGGTATCAGTAGAAACCCCGATTAACTTAACCAAAAAACAAAAAGAATTGTTGAAAGAGTTGCAACAAACCTTTGATGATGGCAACGGCGACCAGTCGCCCTTAAAGAGCTCTTGGTTTGAAGGTGTAAAGAACTTTTTCGACGACATGAAAATTTAGGGTTTTAACGCTCGATTTTACAGGCAATTACTGCGTCAGCGCTGTGCTCGCATGCTCATGTACTATTGTACACTCCGCTGCTGTGCGCAGTGCTTCCTTGCACTTACCTGTAAACTCAAACGTTAAACTCCCTAAATGGCCACTGATATTGATGGCCGCAGATTGATGACCGCAAAATTGAGAGCCCAATAATGATAGTAAGAATTGCAGTAACCGGTGCCGCTGGGCGCATGGGTAAAACCTTAATTGAAGCGGTAGGCCTAGCTGAGGGTGCAGCGCTAAGTGCCGCTATTGAACGCCCTGAAAGTTCGTTAGTGGGTTCTGATGCTGGTGAATTAGCAGGTGTTGGCAAGCTGGGCGTTATTATTGCCGGTGATATTAATGCGGTGATTAATGACTTTGATGTATTGATCGATTTCACTGCTCCTGCAGCGACTGTTGCCAATGCTAAAGCCTGTGCTGCCGCTGGTAAAAAAATGATTATTGGTACTACTGGCTGTAGTGAAGACGACTTAGCTCAAATTCATGGAGCGGCTGTAACAACTGGCATCTGCATGGCTTCAAATTTCAGTACAGGTGTAAATGCGACCTTTAAGTTATTAAATATGGCGGCGCAAATACTGGGCCACGATTATGATGTGGAAATAGTTGAAACACACCATCGCCATAAAGTGGACGCGCCTTCCGGTACCGCCTTGAGTATGGGTGAGGCGGTGGCAGCAGGCTTGGGTCAAAAGCTAAGTGATGTGGCTGTTTACGCCCGTGAAGGCCAGGTGGGCCCGCGCACGAAAGATGAAATTGGTTTTGCGACGGTACGTGGTGGTGATGTTGTAGGTGACCATACGGTGATGTTTTTAGCTGATGGCGAGCGCGTAGAGATTACCCATAAAGCTAGCTCACGCATGAGCTTTGCTCGCGGTGCGGCTAGGGCTGCGGTGTGGTTAGCCGCGCAACCCGCAGGCATGTACGATATGCAAGACGTGCTGGGTTTAAAGTAAAGCTAGGTCTTACTGCGGCAGCACAGACAAAACAAAAAAAGGCGCGTGTTAAATCATTAACACGCGCCTTTTTTTGTTTTTGTTAATGGTTTGCTTACGCTTGTTGCGCTTTTAGGGCTAAACGTTTGGCGTGTAAAACGGGCTCGGTATAACCGCTGGGTTGTTCGCAGCCTTTAAGCACTAAATCACAGGCGGCTTGAAAAGCTAGGCCGTTAAAGCTGGGTGCCATAGTGGTGTATGCCGGGTCGCCTGCATTTTGGCTATCAACAATGGCTGCCATGCGTTGTAAGGTTTCCATGACTTGCGCTTGGCTGCATATGCCGTGGTGTAACCAGTTGGCTATGTGTTGGCTGGAAATACGCAAGGTGGCTCTGTCTTCCATTAGGCCTACGTTGTTGATGTCGGGTACTTTTGAGCAGCCCACCCCTTGATCTACCCAGCGGACCACATAGCCTAAAATGCCTTGGGCATTATTATCCAATTCTTTTTGAATTACGTCAGCGCTGAGTTTACGGTCGCCTAATAAGGGGATGGTTAAAATATCATCGACACTGGCGGCGGCGCGCTGCTTAATTTCCTGCTGCTGGTTTTGCACGTTGACTTGGTGGTAGTGCATGGCGTGCAAAGTGGCGGCGGTAGGCGAGGGTACCCAGGCCGTGTTGGCGCCTGACAGTGGGTGGGCAATTTTAGCTTCCATCATCTTTGCCATGTTGTCGGGTTCGGCCCACATGCCTTTACCAATTTGTGATTTGCCTTGCAGGCCACAAGCTAAGCCTATATCGACATTGGAGTTTTCATAGGCGGTTATCCATTTCTGCGCTTTCATTTCGGCCTTGGGTACCATAGGACCGGCCTCCATGCTGGTATGTATTTCGTCGCCGGTGCGGTCTAGGAAACCGGTGTTAATAAATACCACGCGGTCTTTGGCTGCGCGTATGCACTCTTTTAAGTTCACCGAGGTGCGGCGCTCTTCATCCATAATGCCCACTTTAATGGTGTGGCGCTCTAGCCCTAGGGCGTCTTCTATGCGGCCAAATAATTCATTGGTGAAGGCCACTTCTTCGGGGCCGTGCATTTTAGGTTTGACGATATTAATGCTGTTGGCGCGGCTGTTGCGCAAGGGGCCGCTGCCGTTTAAGTCGTGCATGGCAATTAGTGAGGTGATCATGCCGTCCATAATACCTTCGGGCACTTCGTTGCCATGGCTATCTAAAATACCGGGGTTAGTCATGAGGTGGCCGACGTTGCGAATAAATAATAAGCTGCGCCCCTTGAGTGAAAACTTTTTACCCTTGGGGCTGGTGTAGTTACGGTCGGGGTTGAGGCGGCGTATAGATTCTTGCTCGCCTTTTTTGAGAGTGACGTTTAAATCGCCCTTCATTAACCCCAGCCAGTTGCTATAGGCCAGCGCTTTATCTTCACCATCGACAGCGGCAACGGAATCTTCGCAGTCCATAATGGTGGAGAGTGCGGCTTCTAGGTTAACGTCTATTACGCCGGCAGCATCGACCTTACGTGACAGTTGCTGATCGATCTCTATCTCAAAATGTAGGTTGTTGTGTTTGAGCAAAACGATACTGGGTTTGGCGGCATCGTCTTGATAGCCTTGCAATTGTTGGTTGTCGATTAAGGTAACAGTCTCGCCATTTTTTAATAACACGTTGAGCTTGCCGTTGTTAATGCTGTAACCGGCGGCGTCTTTATGTGAGGCGCCATTTAAAGGTGCGGCGCTGTCTAAAAAGGTTTTTGCTAGGCGACGTACTTCGTCGGCACGCAAAGGGTTGAAGCTGGCGGTTTTGGCAATGCTGCCTTCATTGGCGATAACGTCGGTGCCATAGAGAGCATCGTATAAGCTACCCCAGCGAGCGTTAGCGGCATTAAGGGCAAAACGGGCATTCATAATAGGCACCACTAATTGCGGGCCTGCCTGCTCGGCAATTTCGGGCTCTACGTTTTGGGTGCTAATGCTGAAGTCTTCGCCTTCGGCGACTAGATAGCCGATTTTTTGTAAAAAGCTTTTGTATTCTGCAAAGTTAAAAGCTTGGCCGGGGTGGGCTTTGTGCCAGTCGTTAACTTGTTGTTGTAGGCTGGCGCGTTGGTCTAGTAGTGCTTTGTTTTTAGGGCTGAGGTCGCTGAGTATGGCTTCAAAGCTTTGCCAAAAATGCGCGGTGTTAACACCGGTGCCGGGGATGACTTGCTCATTAATGAGCGAGTGTAGGGTACTGTCGACCTGTAAGCCGCCCTGTTGTATGCGCGTTGCCATGATAAAGCCCTAAACATCTTAGCGAATGGAAAGTGGAAATAGTCTGTTTCCTTATTCTATGTAGGGCACCATGATAAATCTAATTAATAGTTATTATGTTCGCTATAAGGTATGTGAATGTGATGACTGCTTAGCTGTATTAGTTACCGCGCTCTATTTCTTCAGCCACGCTTTTTATCAGACGGCGCATCCACTGATGGCCTGGATTACTTTGCAGTAATGGGCTCCAGGCCATTTTTAGCTCTAGTGGCTGTATCGGGAAGGGCGCGGGCTTGATTAGCAGCTTGGGGTTGTTGCGCTGCGAGATGGCTGCTTTGCTGGGCACCGTGACGATCAGATCTTTTTGTTCAGCCATTTGCATGGCGGATAAATAATGGCGGGTAAACACGGTAATGTTACGGGTTTTGCCTAGCTTACCTAGTTCATTATCGACCCAGCCCAAGCGCTGTACGTCGCTGGGGTTAACCCCCACCCCTGTACCCATGCCGGTTTTGCTTACCCATACATGTTGTGACTCTAAGTAACTGTCTAGGTTAAAGTTTTGTGCTACTGGATGGTCGCGGCTAAACAGGCAGGAGAAGCTATCGTGCCAGACGGTGGTTTGGTGAAAGGACTGGGGAATGTCGTCAAAGCGGTTGATGACCATATCCACTTTGCCCTGTTCTACATCTTGGTAGGTGACATCACTGGGGGTCATGATATCTAGGCGCACATTGGGAGCTAGTTCGCGCAGGTGTTTGAGCAGGGGGATGGTGAGGGTGGATTCTGTGTAGTCGCTGGCCATAATGCGAAACACGCGGTCGCTGTTTTTGGCGTCAAACTCGGTAGTGGGTTGTATGGCCTGCTCTACGCTGGCTAGCATGTTGCGCACTACTGGTTGCAGCCCTTGCGCCCGCTCGGTTGGCATCATACCCTCGCTAGTACGTACTAATAGCGGGTCGCCAAATAAATCGCGTAGCCGTTTTAGGCCGTTGCTCATGGCGGGTTGGCTAATACCTAGCTGGTTGGCTGCCTTGGTGACATTGCGGTGGCGCAGCAGTACATCAAGGTAAACGAGTAGGTTGAGATCTATACGAGATATATTCATAAAGTAAATACCGGACATAAAAACTATAAATTAGCTAAATCATCGCATGCTCGGATAGACTTTGTCCACGATTTAGCTAAGGTCATAATTTGTTGGCCTGTTTACCCATCAGTAAGGAAATACCATGTCAGCCATTACTCAAGACATCCAAGCTATCGCTGCGCTTAAAGAGGCGGCAGGCAGCCCATGGGATGCTATTAACCCAGAATCTGTAGCTCGCATGCGCGCTCAAAACAAATTTAAAACAGGTCTTGATATTGCCAAGTACACAGCTGGCGTTATGCGCGCTGATATGGCGGCGTTCGATAAAGACAAGACTAAGTACACCCAGTCTTTAGGTTGCTGGCATGGTTTTATCGGCCAACAAAAAATGATTTCTATCAAGAAGCATTTTAACGGCCAAACTGACCGCCGTTATTTATACCTTTCAGGCTGGATGGTTGCTGCGCTACGCTCTGAGTTTGGCCCTCTTCCTGACCAATCTATGCATGAGAAAACGACTGTCGCTAATTTGGTTGAAGAGTTATACACCTTCTTACGTCAAGCGGATGCCCGTGAACTCGGTGGTTTGTTCCGTGAATTAGACGCGGCGCGTGAAGCGGGCGATAAAGCTGCTGAAACGTCTATCCAAGATCAAATTGATAACCACGTGACCCATGTTGTGCCTATTATTGCCGACATCGATGCCGGATTTGGTAACGCTGAAGCGACTTACCTGATGGCTAAGCAAATGATTGAAGCCGGTGCTTGTTGTTTACAAATTGAAAACCAAGTGGCTGATGAGAAGCAGTGTGGCCACCAAGACGGTAAAGTAACGGTTCCTCACGTAGACTTTCACGCTAAATTGCGCGCGTTGCGTTATGCCTTCCTTGAGTGTGGTGTTGATGACGGTGTTATCGTTGCCCGTACCGATTCTGAAGGTGCCGGTCTAACTAAAGAAATTGCGGTAGTTAAAGAGCCTGGCGATCAAGGTGATCAATACAACGCTTTCTTAGATGTTGAAGAAATCGACGTAGCTGACATGGCTGAAGGCGATGTATGCTTCAACCGTAATGGCAAATTAGTTCGTCCTAAGCGTCTACCTTCTGGTTTATACCAATTCCGTCAAGGAACAGGTGAAGAGCGTTGCGTATTTGACAGCATCGAGGCGATCAAAGCGGGTGCCGATCTATTATGGATAGAAACGGCAACGCCTAGCGTTCAAGATATCACTGATATGATGAACGAAGTGCGTAAAGAAATTCCTGATGCGAAGCTGGTTTACAACAATTCACCTTCTTTCAACTGGACATTAAACTTCCGTCAGCAGGCTTATGATGCGATGGTTGCAGCGGGTGAGGACGTATCTGCTTATGATCGTGCTAACTTGATGAGTGTTGAGTATGACGAATCTGAGCTGTGTGCGCGCGCTGACGAGAAGATCCGTACTTTCCAGTCTGACACGGCTCGTGAAGCTAACATCTTCCATCACTTAATCACTTTGCCTACTTATCACACCGCAGCATTGTCTACTGACAACTTAGCGAAAGAATACTTCGGTGAAGCGGGTATGCTGGGTTATGTTGCTGGCGTACAGCGTAAAGAAATTCGCCAAGGTATTGCCTGTGTTAAACACCAAAACATGTCAGGTTCTGATATGGGTGATGATCACAAAGAATACTTTGCGGGTGAAAATGCCCTGAAAGCCGGTGGCGAAAAGAACACTTCTAACCAGTTCGGTTAAGGGTTTTGGTGTCTTTAGCGGCTAGTTTCTAGTCGCTGGAAAAGAAAGGTGGCCCTTGGGTCGCCTTTTTTGTTTCTGTTAGAATGTGCTGATGGGGTCAGGCTCGAAAGTTCTGATCCCCTTATCTCCTTTATTTGGAATGTGTTGATGCCTATCCCTGAATACCTACAAGATTCCCAAGTCCTATTAAGCAAAGAAGGTTTTGCCGTTACTAATACCTGGTATCACGGTACGTCTTCGGCATTGGCCGATGCTATTTTAAGTGATGGCCTTAATCGCTCGGGTGATAAGGCCAGTAAGCAGGCGGCTAAGCAAACCATGGATACTATTGGCAACAAATACACCGAATCCATAGAGCCGGTATTTTTAACGCAGAGCAAAGCCCTGGCGTATTACTGGGCTGAGCAAGCGGTTCGCAATCGTTCAGTGCGCTTTGCCGGTGCGGAAACACCCGTAGTGTTGGCAGTAAATTTGCCGGTAGATTTGGCTGGGTCCGTGAAAACGGATGTAGGTGCAGCCAGCTTGCTGTTAACACCCGAGGGTGAGAGGTATGTAGCTTTTGTTGCTGCACTTTATGAGGCTGCAGGTTTGTCAGCGCCCGATATAGATTTGATGAATGCAAATCGTATGGAGTATTTAAATAAGCTGGGCATGGCTTATTGCAATAAAGATATAGTCGCCGATTATGTCACTCTGCTTAGTGCTTAATCACTATCGGCTTTAAATAAGCACCAGCTAGTGAGTGAGCTTATGGTTTGTGTGCTTATTATCTTATATCCCACGCGTTGATAAACCGGTAGGTTGAGGCTGGATTCGGTATTGAGGCATACGCCGCTAGCGTTAGGGTGTTGCAGGGAGAGCTGTTGCAGTGCCTGTAATAAGATTTTTGCGTAACCCTTGCCCTCATGTTGTGGTAGGCAGCCCAGTGAATCTATAAAAAAATGTGGCGTGCTGGGGTGGGCGGCATCGGCGCGGCTTTCGTAATAGTCTATGCGTTGTTGTGTATGTGGGCTGAGTTGTTGGCAAAACTGCTGTAGTGCCTTATCGCTGCCTGCCACTACATCGGCGGAGCTGGAGTGATAAGCTATGGTGGCAGCAACCCATTGCCCTTCAGTGTATATGCCTAGCCTAGGCCAGTTATTAGCTAGGCTCATGCTTAACAGTGCGTGGAAATATCCCTGCACATGCTGCTGATAATAGTGGTCGGAATCGCTAAATAGATAGCGCATAACCTCATAGTCGCGAAAGGCGCTAGCAAGTACTAGGCTAATCTCGGCGAGGTCATGTTGCTGGTATTGCTTGAGCTTGGCCATAGGGCATCCAAAGCGGTAATAGTGAATGAACTAGGTTAACGATAGTAGTTTTGTTAGTCTCTAACACTTTAGGGTGTGTGGTGTATTGGCCATTAATAAACACATTAATAAGCACATTAATAAGAGTATCGATAAGAGAGCTGTGATGAAAATTTCTACCCCTGATTTATGTGATGAGTACGGCGATGCCGTGCAAGTTGTAGCGCCTGTATTTAACCATTACGGCCCTATTCGCCGCTTTGGCGGTGAAGTAGTAACGGTTAAGTGTTTTGAGGACAACTCAAAAGTTGCCGAGCTAGTTGCCACTGAAGGTAAAGGTAGAGTGTTGGTAGTAGACGGCGGCGCTTCGCCTAGGCGTTCGTTGCTGGGTGATATGCTGGTGGCCAAGGCAGTAAAAAATAACTGGGCAGGCATAGTGATATACGGCTATATCCGTGACATAGAAGATATTGCAGAGATGGACATGGGGGTGATGGCGTTAGGCACAATCCCCAGAAAAACCGAAAAGCGCGGCGAAGGCCAAATCAACATCCCCTTGCAGTTTGCCGGCGTAACCGTAAACCCCGGCGATTACCTCTATGCCGACGGCACCGGCATTATTATTGCTAAAGAGTCGCTAGTGGCTAGTTCCTAGTCGCTAGAAAAGCCGCTAGAAAAAGCTAGAGACTGTCGACTAACAACTAGAGACTAAAAATATGGGTATGACCCGCTCACTACGCTTAGCCAAAGCCATCTTAAATGGCTTTGATTCCTTTTTTGGTGATTTTCAAAATGTCACTTTAGGTGCCCAGGCCCGTTTTGAAAAAGCGGATTGGAATTTAGTACAAGCAGAGATGAGTAATCGGCTGTCCATGTATAAAAAGAAGGTGGCCGAGGTGGCGGCGGTGGCTGAAACTGTGGCGGGCGATTTGCTAGGCGACCCAGAGGTGTGGGAGCACGCTAAGCTTGATTATGCGGATATCGTTGAAACCCACAGCAATTACGAAATAGCGCAGACCTTTTTTAATTCGGTCTATTGTTTTATTTTTAAGCATAGAAAAATTCGCGATAAATTCTCCTTTGTTTTCGATGGCGACGATATGGATATTGATATCGCCCCCAGCAAAATTTTTGATCGTTATAAAATCACCGAAGTAAGTCCGTTTGTGCGTAGCGTGTTAGCGAGCACTGATTTCAATGTGCCCTTTGAGGATTTTGAGCGTGATGTGCAGCGTGTGGCGGAGATTTTAGAAGCCCTGCTAGGCGAGCGTTTACTGCAGGGTGAGGTCTTTAGGGCGGAAATATTGGAGTCTCTGTTTTATCGCAATAAGGCGGCCTACCTAGTGGGGCGTATCATCGATGGCGAAGATAGTATCCCCTTTGTGTTGCCTTTTATGAATAATGAGTGCGGCGGTGTTTATGTAGATACCGTGCTTAACGAAGCTGATGATGTCAGTATTCTATTCAGTTTCACCCGTAGCTATTTTATGGTGGATGCCTCTGTGCCTTCACAGTTTGTGGCTTTTTTGAAAAAACTGATGCCGCAAAAAGAAGTGTTTGAACTGTACAGCGCCCTGGGTTTTGCTAGGCATGCTAAAACCGTGTTCTTTCGGCGAGCGGTATGGGAGACCATGCACTCCGATGATGAATATGTCACCGCGCCGGGTATTAAAGGCATGGTGATGCTGGTGTTTACCCGTCCGGGTTTCGATTACGTCTATAAGGTAATTAAGGATAGATTTACCCCGCCTAAAGATATGACTAGGGCGCAGGTGGAGGAAAAATACGTATTGGTTAAACGCTGGGATAGAGCGGGCCGTATGGCCGATACCCAAGAGTTTAAAAACCTGGTATTTGATAGGCGGCGCTTTTCCGATGAGCTTATGGAGGAGTTGGTGCGTGAGGTGCCCTCGTTAATAGAAGAGCTGGGCAATGTGCTGATACTTAAACATGTGTACGTAGAGCGCAAAATGGTGCCCTTAAACCTCTACCTTAAAGATGCGAGTGATCAGCAAGTAGAAAGCGTGATGGATGAATATGGCAATGCCATTAAGCAGCTGGCGGCAGTAAATATATTCCCCGGCGATATGTTGCTAAAGAACTTTGGGGTGACCCGCCATGGTCGGGTGGTATTTTACGACTACGATGAAATCTGCCCTTTAGTGGACTGTAATTTCCGCAAAATACCCCAGCCGCAAACCGAAGAGCAGGAAATGGCTAGTGGCCCTTGGTATAACGTGGCCCCTAATGACGTGTTCCCCGAGGAGTTTCGGCTGTTCTTTTCTGGTAATCAGCGAGCCAGAGAGGTATTTGATCGCTTACACAGCGATATCTATCAAGCAGAGTTTTGGCAGCGCCTGCAGCGGCAGATACGCAATGGCCAAGTGAAGAGCGTATTCCCTTATAGACGCAAGTATAGCTTTAAGCGGCCGCTCAAAGCCGAGCTGGCCGCAGCTAAACTTGCTGAAATTAAGCCCTAGCTCGCTGGACAATAGCTCAACTTTTGCGTAGAATCGCCCGCCAAGTTAGACCAGTGGTCAACGGCGTAAAACCCCCCTTAATTTATCAGTATGGGCCTTTCAATGGGTACTAAGATAAGCGCACGGGTAAAGCATTCGTAAAAGCGAGATGAGGTAAACTTCATCTCGCTTTTTTACAGTCTGCGGCATGGGTTTCATACTCAAGGTATGACGGCGCCTAACACCACTGCTATCTCCCGCACTCGTTTTTTGCCCTATATATTGGAGGTTTGCTTGACGGTACCAGCCATACTCGCCCTAGAAGACGGAAGTATTTTTCGGGGTTTAGCCATCGGTGCCGAGGGGCACTCCGTCGGTGAGGTTGTATTTAATACAGCCATGACCGGATATCAGGAAATATTGACTGACCCTTCCTACGCTAAGCAAATTATTACGCTTACCTATCCACATATAGGTAACACGGGCACTACAGACGAAGATGAAGAATCATCTGAGATCTGGTCAGCAGGCCTAGTGATACGCGATCTACCTTTGTTAGCCAGCAGCTTTCGCAACCAGCAAAGCCTGCAAGACTACCTCAAAGCCAAGAACATCATAGGCATAGCCGATATAGACACCCGTAGGCTAACCCGTATTTTGCGCGACAAAGGCGCCCAAAACGGCTGTATTATGGCCGGTGTCGATATAGACGAAGCTAAGGCGCTAGAGCTAGCCAAGGGCTTTGCCGGTTTAAAAGGCATGGACTTAGCGAAAGTGGTTAGCACTAAAGCCGCCTACAACTGGCAGCAGGGCAGCTGGACTTTACCCTCTGATCAACTGACCGGTGACAGCTATAAAGACTACAGCGATGCCGAGTGCAAGTTTCATGTAGTGGCTTACGACTTTGGCGTTAAGCGCAATATTTTACGCATGCTGGCCGATCGTGGTTGCAAGCTAACCGTAGTACCTGCTGAAACGCCAGCTAGCGAAGTGCTGGCTATGCAGCCCGATGGCATATTCCTCTCTAATGGCCCTGGCGACCCAGAGCCTTGTACCTATGCTATAGCGGCGATTAAAACCTTTTTAGAAACCGACATCCCCATCTTCGGTATCTGCTTGGGTCACCAGTTGTTGGCCTTGGCCAGCGGCGCAAAAACCTTAAAAATGAAGTTTGGCCACCACGGAGCTAACCACCCGGTACAAAACTTGGAAGATGGCACGGTGTTAATTACCAGCCAAAACCACGGCTTTGCCGCCGATGAGGCCACGCTGCCAGCCAATATGCGAGTGACCCACAAGTCCTTATTTGACGGCTCTTTGCAGGGTATACACCGCACCGACAAGCCGGCCTTTAGCTTTCAGGGTCACCCTGAGGCTAGCCCCGGCCCCCATGAGGCGGCCAACTTATTCGATCACTTTATTGAGTTGATGGAAGCGCACAAGGCTTAACGGTATGCCACTCTCTATAGGGTGGCATATTGGTATATTGCGCAACGATATTGCAACACGATATTGATGAAAAATTTGAACACATTTAAACGCTAGGTTAAGAGATCGATGCCAAAAAGAACTGACATAGAAAGCATATTAATACTGGGCGCTGGCCCAATCGTTATTGGCCAGGCCTGTGAGTTTGACTACTCGGGTGCGCAAGCGTGTAAGGCGCTACGCGAAGAGGGTTACCGCGTTATTTTGGTGAACTCAAACCCCGCCACTATTATGACCGATCCGGCTATGGCCGATGCCACCTACATAGAGCCGGTAGAATGGCGCACGGTAGAAAAAATCATAGAGAAAGAGCGTCCCGACGTTATCCTGCCTACCATGGGCGGCCAAACCGCACTGAACTGTGCGCTGGATTTGGCTAGAGAGGGTGTGCTGGAAAAATACAATGTTGAGTTAATCGGTGCGACTAAAGAATCCATCGATATGGCGGAAGATCGCGACCTGTTTGATAAGGCGATGAAGCGCATAGGTTTAGAAACGCCGCGCTCGGGCATAGCCCATAATATGACAGAAGCGTTGGCGGTGTTAGAAGAGCTGGGCTTCCCCTCTATTATTCGCCCCTCCTTTACTATGGGCGGCAGCGGCGGCGGTATCGCCTACAACCGTGAAGAATTTGTGGAAATTTGTGAGCGCGGCTTGGACTTGTCGCCCACCAATGAGTTGCTTATCGACCAGTCTTTAATCGGTTGGAAAGAATACGAAATGGAAGTGGTGCGCGATAAAAACGACAACTGCATTATCGTCTGCGCTATAGAAAACTTTGACCCCATGGGTGTGCATACCGGTGACTCTATTACCGTAGCGCCCGCGCAAACCCTTACCGATAAAGAATACCAAATCATGCGTAACGCCTCTATGGCGGTACTGCGTGAGATAGGCGTAGAAACTGGCGGCTCTAACGTACAGTTTGGTCAGTGCCCCGATACCGGTCGCTTGGTGATTATAGAGATGAACCCACGGGTATCGCGTTCATCGGCTTTGGCTTCTAAAGCTACCGGCTTCCCCATTGCCAGGGTAGCGGCCAAGTTGGCGGTAGGTTACACCTTAGATGAGTTGCAAAACGACATCACCGGTGGCGCGACGCCGGCTTCTTTTGAGCCGGCTATAGATTACGTGGTTACCAAGATCCCTCGCTTTACCTTTGAAAAATTCCCCGCCGCCGATGATCGCCTGCACACGCAGATGAAATCAGTGGGTGAGGTGATGGCCATAGGTCGCACTTTCCAAGAGTCTATACAAAAAGCATTACGTGGCTTAGAAGTGGGTTCGTCGGGCTTTGAACATCAAATTGATGTTGATAGGCCTGATGCCAAAAATAAAATCATCCGCGAGTTACGCACCCCGGGAGCCGAGCGCATCTGGTATGTGGCCGATGCCTTCCGTTATGGCATGAGCGTCGATGAAGTGTTTGATTACTGCTCTATAGATCGTTGGTTCTTGGTGCAAATTGAAGACTTGGTGAATTCTGAAAATGCGCTGAAGGCTGTCAATCTCGATGATATGACGGCCGATGAAATGTACCGCCTTAAGCGCAAAGGCTTTTCCGATAAGCGCTTGTCAGTATTGTTAAACGAACAAGAGTCGGCGGTTAGAGCACACCGTAAAGCCTTAAAGATTAATCCTGTCTACAAGCGCGTTGATACCTGTGCGGCTGAGTTCTCTACCAGCACGGCTTATATGTACTCTACCTATGAGGAAGAGTGTGAGGCCGATGTTAGCGACAGAGATAAAATCCTAATCTTAGGCGGTGGCCCCAACCGTATAGGCCAAGGTATAGAGTTTGATTACTGCTGTGTACACGCCGCCTTGGCAATGCGTGAAGACGGTTACGAAACCATTATGGTGAACTGTAACCCCGAAACGGTTTCTACCGATTACGACATCTCTGATCGCCTGTACTTTGAACCGGTGACTTTGGAAGACGTGTTAGAAATCGTAGAAAAAGAAAAGCCCAAAGGCGTCATCGTGCAGTTTGGTGGCCAAACGCCACTGAAATTAGCCCGCGATTTAGAAGCGGCGGGTGTGCCGATTATTGGTACCACGCCTGATGCTATAGACCGCGCCGAAGATCGCGAACGCTTCCAGCAAATGATACAAAAACTGGGCTTAAAGCAGCCGCCTAATATCACGGTGCGCTCTACCGAGGCGGCGGTAGAAGCTGCGGCTAATATTGGTTACCCCTTGGTGGTACGCCCCTCTTATGTATTGGGTGGCCGCGCCATGGAAATCGTCTACAACGAAGACGAGTTGATGCGCTATATGACCAATGCGGTGCAGGTGTCTAATGAGTCGCCGGTATTGTTGGATCACTTCCTAAACGCCGCCGTAGAAATGGATGTGGATGCGGTGAGTGACGGTAAAGATGTTGTCATCGGCGCTATCATGCAGCATATAGAGCAGGCCGGTGTGCACTCGGGTGACTCCGCTTGTTCCTTGCCGCCTTACTCTTTAAGCAAAGAAAGTCAAGACAAAATGCGCGACATGGTTAAAGCCATGGCCCTAGAGTTAGGCGTGTGCGGTTTAATGAATGTGCAGTTGGCTGAGCAAGATGGTGAGATCTACGTGATAGAGGTCAACCCTCGTGCTTCTCGTACCGTGCCGTTTGTGTCTAAGTGCATAGGTGTATCGCTGGCTAAAATTGCTGCGCGCTGTATGGCGGGCACTAGCTTGGCGGATCAGGGCTTTACCAAAGAAATTATACCCAGCTATTACTGTGTTAAAGAGGCGGTATTCCCCTTTAATAAGTTCCAGGGTGTAGACCCCATCTTAGGCCCAGAAATGAAATCCACCGGTGAGGTGATGGGTTTGGGAGTGAGCTTCCCTGAAGCTTTCCGCAAAGCCGTACTGGGCGGTGGTAGTGTGATTCCTACTTCCGGCAAAGCTTTTTTAAGCGTGCGGGAGGCCGACAAAGAAGGCATAGTCGGTGTCGCCAGATCTTTGGTGGATGCGGGCTTTACTTTGGTCGCGACTAGAGGCACTGCCAAAGTCATTAAAGCGGCAGGCATAGAAACAGATGTGGTTAACAAGGTGAATGAGGGTAGGCCTCATGCGGTAGATATGGTTAAAAACGGTGATATAGATCTCATTATTAACACGACTGAGGGTAGACAGGCTATTGCCGATTCTGCTTCAATTCGCCGCTCGGCTTTACAATATAAAGTGTATTACACTACCACCTTGGCGGGTGGTGAGGCTATCTGCGAGTCCTTTAAAGTGGATGATGAAATAGTGGTGCGCCGCTTACAAGATGTTCATCAAGGTTTGATATAACAAGTTTTGAACTATAGGTTTGAATTATAAGGTTTGGTTAAAAATATGCGTTTAACACCCATGACAGTGGCCGGTGAAAAGGCCTTGCGAGACGAATTAAGTCGTCTGAAAACGGAAGATAGACCACGTATTATTCAGTCTATTGCTATCGCCCGCGAGCACGGCGACCTGAAGGAAAATGCTGAGTACCATGCTGCCCGTGAGCAGCAGGGCTTTTGCGAGGGACGTATACAGGAAATAGAAGGTAAGTTAGGCGAATCACAGATTATTGATGTGACTAGTATCGCTTACACCGGCAAAGTTATTTTTGGCGTGACAGTGACTATTATCAACATAGAAACTGACGAGACCGTAAAATATCAAATAGTGGGTGAAGATGAAGCCAGTGTGAAGCTAGGTAAAATCTCTATTACTTCCCCTATAGCCAGAGGCTTAATTGGTAAGTCTGAAGGTGATGACGTCATCATTCGTACGCCGGGTGGCGATGTGGAATACGAAATTGGTTTAGTCGAGCATATTTAAAACGAGAACCATTGTTAAAAAAGAGGCGAAAGCCTCTTTTTTTTGTCTATAACTTTGTTGCCTATAAAAAACGCCTGAATTATTAAAAAAGCTAATTAGCTGTAGGTTTGTTAGCAGCCACTAAACGAAAAATAGTTATAAAAGCCTAATTTTATCCCAAAAATGGTAATAGTTGGCGTTAATAATTGTTTTAAAAATCCCAAATATTGCTATGTTTCACTTATGTTTTTTCTCTGCGTTACCTATAGAGGTGACTGATGTTTAGGAATAGCTGAGGTTGTGGTTGTTATGGTATATGCGTTGTCGTGGTCTAAAGATGTACTGAGTGTGACGTTGTCGGGGGTGATTAATGCCGACACGTTGATGGCTATGGTGGATGAGGTTGCCAGAGATTATCGATTCGATGATTTACGTAAACGTATTTACGACTGTGTGGCGGTGACCTATTTTGATTTAAGCTTGCATGACTTAAAAACTTTTGTGCATATTGATAGCGCCGCTTTTATTAGCAACCCTAATGCGCACATTGCGATAGTGACAGACGACCAGTCGGTGAGAAAAAGTATAGCGCTTTATTTGCAGCGCTTTGGGCAGACGTCCTGGCAGCTTAAGGTGTTTGACACGCTGGCAGATGCGATGGCCTGGGAGGTTGGCGGCAAGCCAGATGACAGGGTTAGGGTGGCTGAGCCAACGCCCAAACCTGCCGGCTGAGCGTCGCTGTTTATGAACGCTGCCTACTTTAGGTGGCGCGTAATAAATTAGATAGCTTAGGGTTGGGTTTGGGGTTGGCGCGATAAATTAACACCATTTTCCCTATGGCCTGCACCAGTAAAGCCCGATGTTTGTCGCAAAGCTCTTGAGCTAATAGTTTGCGTATGGCCGGGTCATTCACGTTAAGCTTAACTTTAATTAACTCGTGGTCGTTAAGCGCGCGCTCCAATTCTTTGTCTACCCCTTCAGTTACGCCTTTGTCGGCAATCATTACTACAGGCTTTAAGTTGTGGCCTAGGGTGCGGTATTGTTTTTTCTGACTAGATGTTAATGGCATAATGTGCGGCTTTTTGATGCTGTCTGTTGGGCTGGGGTTTATGGGATAATGGACCGCTTTAATAAGGGGACCTAAATCCGGTGCTGTATTGTATAGAAAAGCATGGGTTGGCGATAGAAGTAGATGGCGGTATTGGTTGGCGGCAATGTGGTTGCCAGCCTCTATCTGCAACAAATAGGTATGGGCTCTAATGGCAAAAAAAGGCAGTAGTAGTAAGGGGTGGCTAAGAGAGCATTTTGACGATGAGTACGTTATGCGGGCCAAGCGCGAGGGTTATCGTTCTAGAGCCTGTTACAAGCTGTTAGAGATACAAGAGAAAGATAAGCTGATACTGCCAGGCATGACGGTAGTGGACTTAGGTTCCGCGCCAGGCGGTTGGTCACAGGTGGCTGCTGAGCTGGTGGGGCATAAGGGTAGGGTCATAGCCTCAGATATTTTACCTATGGATGGCTTGGCGGGGGTGGACTTTATTCAGGGGGATTTTACCGAAGAATCCGTGTTTGATGAGATCATGGCACTGATAGCTGATTCGCCGGTAGACCTTGTAATTTCCGATATGGCCCCCAATATGAGTGGTATGAGCGATATTGATCAGCCACGCTCCATGTATTTGGTGGAGTTGGCGATAGATATGGCCAGGCAGGTGTTAAAGCCTAAGGGCGTGTTTTTGGCTAAGGTGTTTCAGGGGGAGGGCTTTGAGCCCTTAATGGCCGAGTTAAAGGCCAGCTTCCAAACCGTCATTACCCGTAAGCCCGCTGCGTCCCGCGCACGCTCTCGGGAGGTGTATTTGTTGGGGCGAGGATTTAAATCGTAGTTTCCGTGTCTTAGTCTCCTGTGGCCAGAGTTGGTGCGAACAGCCGGCGTTGCCAATGGAGCCTTGGGCTAATGTGTAGTAAAGTGGCAGCATTGTTGTAATGAGCACAGGCTTGTAGGCCTAGGCGCTCTATAGAGGATAGACTTTTGAACGATATGGTAAAAAATTTATTGCTGTGGTTGGTGATTGCTACGGTTTTGTTGTCGATTTTTAATAACTTCAACGTGCGTCCCACTGCAGAGATTTTGGATTACTCGCAGTTTATCCAAGAGGTTCAAAACGATAGGGTGCGGCGCGTAGTGATAGAAGGCCAAACCATACGTGGTCAGCGCTCAGATGGCAGCAGCTTTGAAAGCGTTAGGCCCTTAATAGAAGATCCTGGTTTAATGACCGATCTCTATGATCACCGGGTTGAAGTTGAAGGCCGCAAGCCCGAACAGCAAAGCATCTGGATGCAGTTACTAGTCGCCAGTTTTCCCATTTTGGTAATTATTGCCGTATTTATGTTCTTTATGCGCCAAATGCAAGGCGGTGGTGGCGGCAAAGGCGGCCCCATGTCCTTTGGTAAGAGCAAGGCGCGCCTATTAGGTGAAGACCAAATCAAAACCACCTTTGCCGATGTGGCGGGTGTTGATGAAGCCAAAGAAGATGTTAAAGAGCTGGTGGATTTCTTAAGCGACCCCGGCAAATTCCAAAAATTGGGTGGCCGTATCCCCCGTGGTGTGTTGATGGTAGGTCAGCCCGGTACCGGTAAGACCCTATTGGCTAAAGCCATAGCCGGCGAGGCGAAAGTGCCTTTCTTTACTATCTCAGGCTCTGATTTCGTAGAAATGTTTGTTGGTGTGGGTGCCTCTCGTGTGCGCGACATGTTTGAGCAGGCGAAAAAACAAGCGCCCTGTATTATTTTCATCGATGAAATCGATGCTGTGGGTAGGCATCGTGGTTCTGGTATGGGCGGTGGCCACGACGAGCGTGAGCAAACCCTAAACCAGTTATTGGTAGAAATGGACGGTTTTGATGTCAACGATGGTGTAATTGTTATCGCCGCGACTAACCGTCCCGATGTATTAGATCCCGCGCTATTGCGCCCCGGTCGCTTTGACCGCCAGGTAGTGGTGGGCTTGCCCGATATACGTGGCCGCGAACAAATCTTAAAAGTACATATGCGCAAAGTGCCTTTATCTGACAAGATCGATGCGTCGGTTATTGCGCGCGGTACCCCAGGTTTCTCTGGTGCTGATCTGGCCAACTTGGTGAATGAGGCGGCGCTGTTTGCGGCGCGCACCGGTGAGCGCGTGGTGGGTATGGAGCAGTTTGAGATGGCCAAAGATAAAATCATGATGGGCGCCGAGCGCAAATCTATGGTGATGTCTGATAAAGAGAAGCTCAATACCGCTTATCACGAAGCCGGCCACGCTATAGTGGGTCGTTTAGTCGCTGAACATGACCCTGTCTATAAAGTGTCTATTATTCCTCGTGGCCGCGCCTTGGGCGTGACCATGTTCCTGCCTAAAGAGGATCGTTATAGCCTGAGTCGCCGTCATATCATAGGCCAGATTTGTTCCTTATTTGGCGGTCGTATTGCCGAGGAAATGACACTGGGTAAAGATGGTGTTACTACCGGCGCTTCTAATGATATAGAGCGCGCCACCAGCATAGCCCGCAACATGGTGACCAAGTGGGGTTTGTCTGACAAGCTGGGTCCGCTGATGTATGAAGACGCACAAGACGAGGTGTACTTAGGTAAGCCGGGTGGTTCTTCGTCCCATGTGTCAGGTAATACCCGCAATGAAATCGATACCGAGGTGCGTCGCATCATTGATGATTGTTATGCTCAGGCCGAACAGATTCTAGCTGGAAACCGCGATAAGCTGGATTTAATGGCTGAAGCTTTGATGCAGTATGAAACCATAGACGCGGGTCAGATTGATATCATTATGGAAGGGCGCAAGCCTGGTCCGCCAGCGGACTGGAATGATGATGACACTAAAGGTGATGCCGGCAAGGCCGCGGAGCCTGAGAGTGAAGACCAAGCGCAGGCCGACAAACCCGTTGGCGGCCCTGCCAGCGATCATTAATTGTTTCCTATCGTATGTCTACAGCAGTGACTACAGCTAATAACCGCCGCAATTTCTCCATGGATTGCGGCGGTCGTGTTTTAGATTTATCGCAACCGCAGGTCATGGCGGTGTTGAATGTTACTCCTGATTCCTTCTCCGATGGCGGCAGCCTCACCACTGCTGGCCTAGTTAATCAGCAAAAGGTTTTGCAGCGAGTGGAGCGCATATTGGCTGAGGGTGCTGCCATTATTGATGTAGGTGGCGAGTCCACTAGGCCGGGTGCGAAGGCGGTACCCCTAGCGGAAGAGATGGATAGAGTGCTGCCGGTGGTTGAGGCCATCAATGCGCGTTTTGATGCGGTGATTTCGGTAGATACTAGCAGTCCAGAGTTGATGCTGGCCGCGGCTCGTTGCGGTGCCGGTTTGCTCAATGATGTGCGTGCCCTAGAGCGCCCCGGCGCGCTAGCAGCGGCGGCGCAAACAGGTTTGCCCGTATGCCTAATGCATATGCAGGGCAGCCCGGCTATGATGCAGCATAATCCCAACTACCAAAACGTCGTCAGTGAAGTAGCCAAGTATTTAACCGCTAGGGCCGAGGCTTGTGTAGCTGCGGGTATAGTGGCCGAACGTATTATTATTGACCCCGGTTTTGGTTTTGGTAAAACGGTTGAGCATAATCTGCAATTACTGAAGGGCTTATCACAACTGCAGGCGATGGGGTTTCCTATCTTGGTGGGCCTATCCCGTAAGTCACTAATAGGCCAAGTATTAGGTCGCGAGGTGGCTGACCGTTTGGCCGGCAGCTTGGCCTTGGCACTGATGTCGCTGATGCATGGCGCGGCCATCGTGCGGGTGCACGATGTGGCAGAAACCGTAGACGCATTAACACTTTTTAATGCTATGCAAAATGCATAGCGGCAGAAAACAACAATAAATAAGGCAGGCTTGATGACAAGAAAATACTTTGGTACCGATGGTATACGTGGTCTGGTAGGGGCCGGGGTGATTACTCCAGAATTTGTGCTAAAGCTGGGCTGGGCGGTAGGCAAGGTATTTGCGCGCAAAGGGCGCTGTAAAATTATCATAGGCAAAGACACCCGTATCTCTGGTTATATGTTTGAGTCGGCTTTAGAGGCAGGCTTGGTGGCGGCCGGTGCCGACGTTTGTATGCTGGGGCCTATGCCCACACCGGCGGTGGCCTATTTAACCCGCACCTTTCAGGCGCAGGCAGGCATAGTGATTAGCGCCTCCCATAACCCTTATCACGATAATGGCATTAAGTTTTTCTCGGCCGAAGGCACTAAATTGCCTGATGAGGTTGAGCTGGAAATAGAGCGCCAGCTAGATGAACCTATGACCACGGTAGACTCTGCCAAGCTAGGTAAGGTGACTCGCATTAATGATGCCGCGGGGCGCTATATAGAGTTTTGTAAAAGCACCGTGCCCAGTGGTTTTAATCTTAAAGGCTTAAAAATAGTGGTGGATTGCGCTCACGGGGCTACCTACCAAGTGGCGCCAGCGGTTTTTGATGAGCTGGGTGCTGAGGTGATTACCATGGCCGATAAGCCCAACGGCCTTAATATTAACGAGCAGGTGGGCTCTACTCAGCCGCAGGCGTTGCAGCAGCGGGTGGTGATGGAGAAGGCTGATTTGGGTGTGGCTTTTGATGGCGATGGCGACAGATTAGTGTTTGTTGATCGCAATGGCCGTTTAATTGATGGCGATGAATTGTTGTATGTGATTGCGCAAGATGAAATACGCACCACCGGCTCCTGTGCCGGGGTGGTAGGTACGTTAATGTCTAATCTAGGTTTTGAGTTAGCGTTACAGAAATTACAAGTGCCTTTTGCGCGCGCCAAGGTGGGTGACCGCTATGTTAACGAGCGCATGAAGGTGGAAGGTTGGACTTTAGGTGGCGAAAACTCCGGCCATATTATTTGTGCCGACGTTACTACTACCGGTGATGGCTTGGTGGCTGCGTTAAAGGTGTTGCTTGCGGTGGTGGGTAGTCAAATACCTTTGCATGATTTGGTGGCGGGGATGAGCAAGTTTCCGCAGGTCATGATTAATGTGGCGATGAGTGATAGTGGCAAACTGGCAGCTAATAGCGCTATTGATCAGGCAGTGGCGGCAGCTGAGTCTGTTTTGGCGGGTCGCGGTAGGGTGTTGTTGCGGCCATCGGGTACCGAGCCGGTAGTGCGGGTCATGGTTGAAGGTGAGGACGGCGAATTAGTTAGCCGTTTGGCCAAAGAGATTGCCGCCGTGGTTAAAGCTGAGGTTGCCTAGCCATGTTGTCAGCAAAGATAGCATTAAGCCTTGCTCCTTTCTTGTATGTTGAAAGTTCTTTGGGTAAGATTGCCGCCTTTTTTAGCTAAGAGAAAACTATGCGTCGCAAGTTGGTCGTAGGTAATTGGAAAATGCATGGCTCCCAGGAGTTAGTGCATAGCTTGCTGACAGGTTTGCAGGCTCAGGCTACGCAGGGCGACTTTGCCGATACGGCAGTTTGTCCGCCAGCGGTTTTTCTCGCGCAAGCAGCAACGCTTTTAACGGATGGTCGCATCGCCTTGGGCGCACAAAATGTGAGCCAGCATGAGCAGGGTGCTTATACTGGCGAAGTGTCAGCGCCTATGTTGGCCGAGTTGGGTTGTCGCTATGTGATTATAGGTCACTCAGAGCGGCGCGCGCTTTTTGCTGAGACTGATGCGTTGATTGCAGAAAAATTTATTGCCGCGCAGGCAGCGGGCTTAACGCCAATATTGTGTTTGGGTGAGAGCTTGCAACAGCGCGAGTCCGGTCAAGCGTTAGCCTTTGTTGCTGAGCAGTTAACGGCGATTATAGACAAGGTTGGTATAGCTGCTTTTGATAAGGCGGTGCTGGCTTATGAGCCTATTTGGGCGATAGGCACAGGTGTAACGGCCAGCCCCGAGCAGGCGCAAGCCGTGCATCAGCATTTGCGGGCAGTGCTTGCGCAGTATAGCGAGCCGGCGGCAGTAGCATTACAAATTTTATACGGCGGTAGCGCCAATGCGGCCAATGCGGCACTATTGTTTGCTCAACCAGATATAGACGGAGCCTTAGTCGGTGGAGCTTCGTTAAAGGTCGACGACTTTTCTGTGATTTGTCGTGCGGCCCAGTCATCGAATTAAAATAGAGTTATTACTATGGAACAATTAATACTTATTTGTCACGTACTTGCAGCATTGGGCATTATTGGCTTGATTCTGATTCAGCAGGGCAAGGGCGCCAGCATGGGGGCCTCTTTTGGCTCGGGTGCATCGCAAACAATTATGGGTAGCCAGGGCGGCGGTAATTTGCTGACCAAGGGTACGTCTGTATTGGCCACGTTATTTTTTGTGACTAGCTTTGGTTTGGCTGTGGTGGCCAAAGAGAATGCGGCAAGTGTGGGCGCTATTGATATGCCTGTGCCAGCGGTAGTGGAGTCTAGCGAGGTTGAGATGCCTGAGATGGAGCAGTCTGATATGCCTGCCACGGTTGCGCCAGCAACTTCGGTTGATGTACCTGCCACGTCAGAGGATATGCCTGGCAGTAATTAAGTTTTAGCCGAAGTGGTGAAATTGGTAGACACGCCACCTTGAGGGGGTGGTGAGCGCAAGCTCGTGCGGGTTCAAGTCCCGCCTTCGGCACCAATATTAAAAGCGTCTAGTTTTAGGCGCTTTTTTTATGTCTGTCCAAAGTGGGGGTGTTAGCATGGTTGGCTACGCTGTGGCTGGGCTGAGTCTCTGTTTTTTGTTTTTTGCGGTGACTGCATACTGAAAATAGTTGCCCCTGCAGGGTAAATACGGGAACTTGTCCTTGACCCAAAACCGCCAAATCCCTATAATTCGCGCACTTATTAAGCCCTAGGGGTTTGATGGGCGCATGCCAAAGGGGCATGGTGGTCGATGCAGTAGCAAATTATCGCTATTAAGTGTTGGGCCAAAGTAGATGCGGGGTGGAGCAGTCTGGTAGCTCGTCGGGCTCATAACCCGAAGGTCGTTGGTTCAAATCCGGCCCCCGCTACCAATTCATGCGTTGTACAGTAAACGCGTGACACTGAATAAGCCCCTTTGCTGGGGTTTTTTGCTATTTGCGGTTTAGCTTTTGCGAGATGCAGGGCTGAGCCAGATTGAAGTGGGCCTAGGAGCCCATTTTTTATTGCTGCTGCTTTTTAAAAGGCAGTGGCAGTTTACTCGATTTATTGAGGTTTATGCATGGCTGGCAAAGATGCGCTATTGCTAGAGTTAATCAAGCCCGTTGTTGAGGCTTTAGAGTTACAGTTATGGGGCGTAGAATATGTCGCACACTCCAAACAAACTGTAGTAAGAATTTATATAGATAACCCCAAGGGTATCGATGTCGACGACTGTGCTGCAGTCAGTCGTCAGGTTAGTAGTGTTTTTGATGTGGAAGACCCTATAGCCGGTGAATATACCCTAGAGGTTTCTTCGCCAGGTATGGCTAGGCCTTTGTTTAGCCTAGAGCAATACCTAACTCACAAAGGTGATGTGGTAAAGCTAAAGCTACGCGTAGCCTACGAAGGTCGTAGAAACTTTACCGGCCAGTTAGTGGGTGTAGAAGATCAAGACGTGGTGATTGTTGTTGATGATCACGAATATTTATTACCCTTTGAGATGATCGATAAGGCAAATATAGTCCCGCAATTTTAATTGCGTACCGTATGTTTTACCCGCTTAGACCGTAAGCGCGTGAATGGATTTTAACGAGGCGAGCAATGAGTAAAGAGATACTTTTAGTAGCTGAAGCAGTTTCTAACGAGAAAGGCGTAGATCGAGAAATTATTTTCGAGGCAATAGAGCAGGCGTTAGCCATGGCTACTAAAAAGCGCTATGACGAAGACGCTGACATACAGGTAGCCATAGATAGAACTACCGGCAACTATGTTACCACCCGCCGCTGGTTGGTGATGAGCGATGACGAAATGGCCTTGCTGGGCACTCAGTTTACCCTTGAAGAAGCACATGAAGAAGACAGTGCCTTACAAGTAGGCGACGTCCATGAGGAAGTGGTAGAGAATATAGGTTTTGGCCGTATTGCTGCGCAAACGGCTAAGCAAGTCATTGTACAAAAAGTACGTG